>JAFOLN010000239.1 GCA_017419325.1 Clostridia bacterium | reverse complement strand
CCCTGTTCCCTATCTGTACAATCTTGCGTCCGATCAGAAACTCTATTTTATCCATGGCGTCCCCTTTTTATATATACAACCTATTGTATATCTTAACACCTGCTTCGGCGATTGTCAATATAAAAAACGCACACGCGTTTTTCTTTGCGCAAAGAACGCCGCACTATCTTTCATTCATAATCTTCTCTCTGAGCTGGGACACGAGATAAAGAGAGCCGCATATGATAAGCGTGCCGCCGTCCGGGGTGAGGCTTTTTGCAAAATCGAGCGCGTCCTCCGTCTTTTTTTCGTATGCCTTCGTATAGCGCGAGGCTATGGCTTTTACGTCGGCGCGGGAAAGGGCGCGGGGATTGTCTATGTCCACGGCGACGAATGCGCCCGCCCGCCGTGCCACCATTGATATGCATTCCTCGTATGCCTTGTCCTTAAGCATGCCCATTATGACGGTGGGGCGTGTTATATTGAGCGTATCGAGGGAGCGGCAGAGCGTCTTTACGCCGTCCGCGTTATGGCCGCCGTCAAGAATGATGCGGGGGCGGCCTTCAATGACCTCGAAGCGGCCCGGTATGCGGGCGGCAGCAAAGCCTTTTCTTATGGCGTCGTCGTCTATATTCGCGCCGCGGGCACGAAGCCTTAAAACGGCTGTGAGCGCCGTGACCGCGTTATATATCTGATGCCTGCCCGTAAGCCCCGTTTTAAGCCGCAGGCCGTCATACTCGAAAACGCTGCCGCCTATATCCTCGGATATTATACTTAAGCGGCTCATATCGGGCGAGAAACACCGCGACCCAAGCGCGTCCGCCGTTTCTTTCATTATGGCCGTGACCGCGGGCAGGTTCCCCGGGTATACCACCGTGTCCGCGCCGCGCTTTATTATGCCCGCCTTCTCCCGGGCGATAAGCTCAACGGTGTCGCCCAGCACGTTCATGTGGTCCATTGATATGGAGGTGATGACACAGGCCTCGGGCGCGGTTATGATGTTCGTTGAATCGAGCCGCCCGCCAAGCCCCGTTTCAAGTACTACATAGTCGCATTTCGCCTCATAAAAGCATAAAAAGGCCGCCGCCGTTATAAGCTCGAACTCCGTCGGGTGCTCAAAGCCTGCTGTCTCCATCTTCTCCGCCGCAGTCTTTACCCGCGAAACGGCTTTTGACAGCGCGTCTTTTTCGATGAACCTTCCGTCTATCTGTATGCGCTCTCTGAAATCCACGATATAGGGCGAGGTGAAAAGCCCCGTTTTATACCCCGCCGCCATCAGCGTCTCCGATATCATCGTCGCCGTGGAGCCTTTGCCGTTCGTCCCGGCGATGTGTACGTATTTCAGCTTTTCCTGCACGTCGCCCAAAAGGTGCATAAGCTCACGTATACGCTCAAGCCCCGGCTTTATGCCGAATTTCAGCGAATTATGTATATATGAAAGCGCGTCCTCGTAATTCATGTCGTTCTCCCCTTTTTATATTGTACATAAAAGTATATCATAAATATCGCAAACTTCAATTATGCATAAACTTAAGAAAAATTCGGCGGCATTATTTATCATATTCATACTTGACTAAATGAGACGCCGCCTGTTATAATATTTTGAGAATATTATTAACAAATAAGCGCCGAATCTTTCATCGTTGTTTGTTAATAATTGCCTCGAAACTGTTTTTTTAGGTCACATACTATTTTACAGGAGGAACACACCAATGATAAACCCGTATCATCTTTTAACCGAAGAACAGCAGGAGATTCAGGGACTTGTTCGCGAATTCTGCGAAAAGTATGTTCGCCCCATCGTTAAGGACTGCGATGAGAAGAGCTACTTCCCCATGGACGTATATGAGAAAATATGCGACCTCGGCATAAACGGCATGTACATCCCCGAGGAATTCGGCGGACTCGGCCTCGACCTTAAGACCCAGTGCCTCGTTCGTGAGGAAATCGGTAAGGTTGACCCCGGCTTCTCCATCGGCGTAGGCGCGTCCTCGCTGGCATTCACGCCCGTTCTTCTCGCAGGCAACGAAAAGCAGAAGAAGATGTATGCAGACCACATTCTCAACAAGGGTCTCGCAAGCTACTGCCTCACTGAGCCCGACGGCGGTTCCGACGCGGCTCATCAGCGCACCACCGCAAAGAAGGTTGGCAACGAGTACGTTATAAACGGCGCTAAGTGCTTCATCACCAACGGCCCCGTTTCCACTCTTTACACCGTATTTGCTTCCACCGATAAGGAACTGGGCGCAAAGGGCGTTTCGGCATTTATCGTTGAGCGCGACCGTCCCGGCGTTTCCGTAGGCAAGCACGAGGACAAGCTGGGCATACGTTCCTCCGAGACGAGCGACGTTATATTTGAGGACGTTGTTATCCCCGCTGAGAACCTGGTAGGTAAAGAGGGCGAAGGCTTTAAGATTGCCATGAACACCCTTAACCGTACCCGCCCGCTGGGCAACGCTACCGTTGTCGGCATCATGCAGGCCTGCATAGACTACTCCGTTGAGTACGCAAAGCAGCGCGTTGTATTCGGCAAGCCCATTTCCAAGTTCCAGGCAGTTCAGTTCATGCTGGCAGACATGGAGATGAAGACCATCGCCGCCCGTCAGATGTGCTGGTATGTTGCAGACCTTATCACCAACGGCATCACCGACCCCGGCATCGGCGCATCCACGAAGTGCTTCGTTTCCGACCTGGCTCAGTCCGTTACGACCGACGCCGTTCAGATTCTCGGCGGCTACGGCTACAGCCGTGAGTACCCCGTTGAGAAGCTCATGCGCGACGCGAAGATATTCCAGATCTTCGAAGGCACCAACCAGATTCAGCGCATGACCATTGCAAACGCAATGCTGAAGGACTAAAAGACAGCTTCTTATACTTAAACAAAACGGTCACGGTATGTCTTTTGACATACCGTGACTTTTTATCCTGTATCCGGTCGGCCGCTTTTTTTCGGATTGGAAAATTCGCAGAACAAAAAATCCTGCCGGTTTTCACCGACAGGATATCGCTTTTATATAACATTTCGGGCAGACCGAAGCCCGTATTTACTCCAGCTTTTCAAATACCAGGGTCGCCTGAATACGGTCGCCGTCCATGAGACCTTTGCTTTCGGCGTTCGTCGTCGTTATGGTGTGAAGCCTGTATCCCTTTTTGGCCTGATCGTTTATGACGCGCTCAAGCGCCCTCAGATTTCCGGAACCCGTACCGATAAGCTTTTCCTTCAGCGTGACCTGAAGAACAACGTACTGATAGTTGCGGCCCGAAGCGGTAGAATACGTCGATTTGTCCATGAAATTCATCGTTTGACTCCCCTTTTTGTTTTTTTTAATCATAGCACGATATATGAGGCGTGTCAAATGACCGTATTTTAAGCCGCCTCCTGCGATTTGAGCGTTTGCGTCAGCTTCTCAATGCTCTGCTGCTGCCTTTGATATGCACCGACGTCCTTTTGCGCTTGATTAAGGCTCACCATTGCTCTGTCTAATCTTGTGAACTCCGTATGAGCCCGCTGGAGCGAAGTCGCAAATGCGCCGTTTAACTGTGCGCTGAGCTGGAAAAGAAGTTCATACGTTTTTCCAGCCATGTCTCTCACCTTCTTT
>JAFOLN010000238.1 GCA_017419325.1 Clostridia bacterium | reverse complement strand
CGGACGGATACGGCCCCGTTACATTCTGGCTTCTGCCGTACACGTTCCCGGAGAAGATCTCGGCTATCCTTTCCGACGACGATATCCGCACATACGATCAGGCGTTAAGAAAACTTATCGAAAGTCAGAATATAGACACGTCGCAAAGGAACATCATAGTTTCCCATCAGAACGTAGTTGCGAACGGAAAGGAAGCGGAGCGCGGCGGCTCCGAATCGATGGCCGGCGGAGTGGGACAGATAGATTACAGCGTATATGGCGCATTCGACTATGCGGCGCTCGGCCACATACATTCGTCGTATTCAGTTGGCAGAGAAGAGGTAAGATACGCCGGAACGCCGCTCTGCTATCATCTGGCCGAAACAAGGCAGAAGAACAAGGGGTTCGTTGAAATTGTCATAAATGCAAAGGGCGAGCCTCTCAAAATCACGCAGAGGTCGATTACGCCGCTCCACAAAATGCGATTCATTAAGGACACACGGGATAATATTTACGATATCCTGCGCGACGACAGCGGAAGAGGCGAATACATAGGCATAACCATAACGGATCAGCGGACTACGCCTGAAATAAACGCTTACCTGAAGGAGCTGTTAAACAGCCGCGACAGCGTTCTTTTAGAGCTTTTGTCTTCATTTAATTCGTATGCGAACACCGTCGAACACGCAAAGAGAAAAGACGTTGAGTCGCTGCCCATAGAGAAGCTTTTTGAAAATCTATACACGGAACAGTGCGGCGGCACGCCTCCCACCGAGGACGAATATAAGCTTATGGAATACGTGGGCGAACTGGTGAGGAATCAGGATACGCATATGGAGCTTGATGATAAAGACGTGGATAAGATATTAAACAAAGCAAAGATGATTGGAGGGTCAAAATAATGAAGCCTATCACATTGAAAATGAAAGCGTTCGGTTCATACGCGGAGGAAGCCGTTGTTGATTTTGACAAATTTAAAAACGAACCGTTTTTGATTACCGGTGACACAGGCGCGGGCAAGACAACGATTTTTGACGCCATCGTTTTTGCGCTGTACGGAGAATTCAGCGGCTCCGAGAGAGATAAAGCGGCGATGATGCACTGTGATTTTGTAAGCAAATCCGTCGATACAGAGGTGGAATTGAAATTTGAACAAAGCGGCAAAGAGTATACGGCAAAAAGAACGATCCACTTCGTAAAAACCCGGGGAAAAAGCGATGAATACGGCAACGCACTCGTCGATGCGGTTCTTACGGAACCAGACGACAAGATGACAAAAGGCGCAAAAAAGGTAAACGACAGAATAACTGCTGTACTTGGGCTGAACGCAGATCAGTTTCGGCAGATAATAATGCTTGCGCAGGGCGAATTTAAGAAATTTCTTAAAGCGGAAGACGGAGAGAAGGGCAGAATACTCGGAAAGCTTTTCGACAATTCCGCATATCTGCGCTATCAGGACCTTATCGCGGGCGCTTGCGCTAAGCTTAGAAAAGAGCGCGAACAAAGCACGGCGAACATAGAGGCCATGATGACGAATACCTTTTTGGCGCCCGTGGACGCGGAGGGGTACAGCGATGAGTCGTGGCTTTCGGGCAATCCCGATTTGATCTGCGACCTTGAAGGTCTGATTTCGTCGGAGAAGAATGCGCTTTCGGAAGCCGAAAAGCTCAGAGCGGACGCACAGAAGCGCCAAAATGAGCTGAACAAACAGCTCGGTATGGCGAAGACGCAAAATGAACTGCTGGACGAATTGAGCGAAAAAAGCGAATATCTCAAACAGTTGGAGGGTAAAGCCGAGGAATATAAAGAGGCAAAGGCTCACGGTGACCGCGTTGACGCCGCGTTCAGAAAAGTCATGCCGCTTATAAAAAGCAGCAGTGAAGCGTCGGCGCAGTTAGGCGGCCTTAAAGGCAGCATCGAGAACTTAAAGAAAAAGCTTGCCGACTGTGAGGAAAAGAAGCGAGAAGCAGAGCAGACCGTAAAGGCCGACGAAGCGTCAAAAGCGAAGACAGACGAGCTTACAAAAACGATACAGTCGCTTACTGATACGCTAAAGATATACGAGGAAGCCGAGGAACTGAAAAACGATATCCGCGCGCGTTCGAAGAAGCTTGACGATGACAGGGAGGAACTCTCAAATGCCGAAAATGAAAAAATCAAGCTAAGCGAAGCGCTTGCGAAAGCGAAGGAAGAGGAAAAAGACCTGTCAAACGCCGAAGCGCTTAAGCTTCAGGCGGAGAAGGCGCTCGATATAAAAAAGAAGGCGAAGGATGAAATAGTCGGAAAAGGCGGTTTAAAAAGCCGCATAGACAAGGTGTTATCAGACGAAAAAGCCTTGGATAAGCAGGAAAAAGCCGTGGGAGCCGTTTCCGAAGAGGCAGTGAAGGCGGGCGACGAATATAACGCGCTTTATAAGTCGTTCGTTGCGGGCCAGTCCGGTCTGCTTGCAAAGAAGCTCAGAGACGAGCTTAGTGAAAAGGGCGAGGCCTTCTGCCCCGTATGCAATACCCGCTTCGTCGGCGGGCAGGAACATCATTTCGCCCATCTTGAAACGGACGTACCGACTGAAGCAGTCGTGGAGAGCGCAAAGAAAACGTGGGAAAGCAAGGAAAAAAGCCGCAGTGAGGAAACCGAAAAGCGCAACCGCCTGAAGCAGGATGT
>JAFOLN010000237.1 GCA_017419325.1 Clostridia bacterium | reverse complement strand
CGGCATACTCGTTTCCATAATCGCGGGCACGCCGGTGGGAGCCACGATAGTATGCGTTGATATAGTCGTTTTCTTTGTGTTTTTGCTTCTGGGCAGGTGCCGCGGAGGTGTTAAAGCATGAAAAAACTTTTATTTATACTTCTGTGTGCCCTTATGCTTCTTTCCCTTGCCGCCTGCTCGGGCGGTGGGAACGCGGGCGAAGGCCAAAGCGGCGGCGAAGCTGCCGCGCCCGTTTCCGGCGTCCCGAATGAAGACGCGTCCGTGCCCCAAGGCGGCGATATAGACCTTGACCTGACAGAGCTTTCATCCACCATGGTATACGCGGAGGTTTTCAACATAGTAAACGACCCCGAGGCCTATGCGGGACAGACGGTTCGCATGAGGGGAGAGTTTGCCGTCGCGGAGGGCGAAAACAGGAACTACTACGCCTGCATCATAGCCGACGCCACGGCCTGCTGCGCCTCAGGCATTGAGTTCGTGCTTTCGGGCGGCTATACATACCCCGACGACTACCCCGCCCCCGGCGAGGAGATAACGGTGACGGGCGTATTCGGCACATACGAGGAAGAGGGCATGCTTTTTTGCGAGCTGAGAGACGCCTATATGAGCTGAATTTAAAAAAACACTTGACATGAACCGCGCTTTATGGCTTACGCTTAATGCGTAAGCCATTATTTTTAACAGGGAGGAAACAAGATGAAGAAAAAACTTATCGCAATCGTTCTGTGCGCGCTTATCGCGGCGACCTTCGTATGCCCCGCGCTTGCGGCGGACGCGTACAGCGACGTTGATGACGGCGCGTGGTACGCGCAGGGCGTGTACGCGCTTGGCGAGCGCGGCATAATGAACGGCATGGGCGGCGGAATGTTCGCCCCGGACGGCACCTTCACCCGCGCGCAGCTTGCCGCCGTTATGTACCGCATGGCGGGAAGTCCCGAGGTCACGGGCGAGGACGCGTTCACCGACACCGAGGCGGGCGCGTGGTATGAAACGCCTGTACTCTGGGCGTCCCAGAGCGGCATAGTAAACGGCATGGGCGGCGGCATATTCGCGCCGAACGAGGCCGTAACGCAGGAGCAGCTCGCCGTTATGCTTTGGCGCGACGCGGGCTCCTATGTTCTGGGCGACGAATATAAGACCGAGGGCGGCGCATGGGCCGATGCAAGCGAGTGGGCGAAGATGGGCGTGCTATGGTGCGAGGTCGAGAAGCTTACTAATGAAAACGGCGCTCCCCTTGAGCCGAAAGCCCCCGCGACACGCGCGCAGGTGGCCGACATCATATACCACTGCATCCTGCTTAAAGAAAGCTTTGCAAACACCGACGCCGTAAGCGCCGCGACAAAGACGGCGGACACGACGGGCGGCGAGGACGAAAGCCAAACGGCCGAAGCCCAGAAAAAGGTGCTTGTTGCCTGCTTCTCATGCACCGAGAACACGGCTCGCATAGCCGAACTTGCGGCCGACGCGATGGGCGCGGACCTTTACAGGATAACGCCCGAAACGCCCTACACGAGCGAGGACCTTAACTACAAAGACGATACGACCCGCGCGACCCGCGAGCAGCATGACGACAGCGCGCGTCCCGCCATTTCGGGCAGCGTTGAAAACATGGCCGACTACGACGTTATATTCATAGGCTACCCCATCTGGTGGGGACAGGCCCCGAAGATAATGTACTCCTTCGTTGAAAGCTATGACCTTTCGGGCAAGACAATAGTGCCGTTTTGCACCTCCGGCTCAAGCAGCATAGGCACAAGCGCCGACAACCTTAAAAAGAGCGCGGCAGATGCAAACTGGACGGACGGCAGACGCTTCTCGGGCGGCGACTCCCGCGATAGCGTGGTATCGTGGATAAATTCCCTTTCCATAGGCGTTGAGGCAAAAGAAAACGCGCATAAAAATAAAGGCTGCGTAAAATCGCAGCCTTTATTTTTTTATCTTAACGCCGCGAGAGCGCGGTACGCTATGACTATCGCCTGCTCTGTCGTGAGCTTTCCGTCCGGGTCGAAGCGGTCGGCGTCAACGCCCTTTATAACGCCCGCGTGAACGCTCCAGCCAAGCTCGCCGCTTACCCAGTGGTTCGCCGCGTCCGAAAATCCGTGGGAGTAGCCCGCGGTCTCCGTGCCAAGCACTCCCGCCGCCCTGGTTACAACGGCGGCCGCCTGCGCGCGGGTGAGGGTGCCGTTCGGGTCAAATTTTCCCGAGCCCACGCCGTTTATAAGCCCGAGCGCGTTCGCACAAAGCACGTCGGCGTCTGACGAGTCGGAGAACGCTCCGCTCTGGGGCGAGACTCCCCGCTCGGCCATAAGCTCCTCTGCCGTCTTGCCGCTTGCGCCCTCAAGAAGGCTTATGAACATATGAACCGCTTCTATGCGCGATACGGGAGCGGTATAATTCGAGGAAAGGCTTCCCGGCACAAGTCCCGCTTCCTTCGCCGCGGACACCTCGCTTTTCGCCCATTCGGACACCGTGTTCTCGGGCGGCTTCGGCGCGGGCGTACTTGTGCCCCCGCCTCCCGACGACGCGCATTCAAAGGCGTACTCAAGAAGCTTCTTACAGTCGGAGGCGCGGCTACTATTGTCCTGCGAGTTCATGACAACGGCTATCATGCGCTTTCCGTTCTGCTTTGCGGTTGCGGCAAAGCAGCAGCCCGCGCCGCTCGTCGTGCCCGTTTTAAGGCCGTCAATGCCCTTAACCGTACCGTTTACAAGAAGAAGATTTGTGGATTTAAAGGTGCGCCCGCCGAATTCGTAGCTCTTAAGCGAGGAGTACTTGAGCACTCCGGGGTAGTCCCTTATTATCTGCTGGCAAAGAAGCGCCATGTCTCTGGGGCTTACGCTGCTTCCGGAGTCCTTAAGGCCGCAGCAGTCGCCGAATTTGGCCGAAAGGCCTATCGCCGAGGCCTTTTTATTCATGCGCTTCACAAATTCGTCCTCGCTGCCCGATATATGCTCCGCAAGGGCGATCATCGAGGCGTTGCCCGAGGCGGTGAACACAAGCTTTAAAAGCGTATCGACCTTGTATTTGTCTCCCGCCGTGAAAAGCTCATAGCCCGAGTACGCCGTATTGTTTGACACCTCGGCGGCGTGGGAGCTGATTTTTACGTATGTGTCCTTTGAGAGCCTGCCCGAGGCCATCTCCTCGAACACTATGTACGCGCTCATCACCTTCGTCATGCTGGCGGCGGGGCGCGCCGTGTCCGCGTTCTTTTCAAAATACGCGCCGCCCGTGTCAAAGTCTATGACAATGGCCCCCGACGCCGTGACCGACGGCTGCTGGGGCGCGGCCAGCGCGGGAACGCCCGCCGACGCAAGTATCGTAAGAATTAAAATAAAGCACAGCGCCGCGATACGGCGGCGCTTCGTCGTTTTCACATTCCATCACCCTTTGGAAAAATCACCCTTTGGAAAACGCATTTTTGCGCATTTTTTCCCTGAAAGTATACCATAAGGGCATGGATTTTGCAAGGCGCGGCGTGTTTTATCCTCATTCACCCTTCAAAACGTCCGCCACGGCCTGCGCGAACATTCTCGACGAGCAGAGCGCCTCCTCAATGCTGTTCGCGTCGCTTCCCACCTCGATTATGAGGCTTCCCGGCGCGGCGTGCTGGTTGTAGCGCTCCTTTTTCAATGCAAGCGGGCGCATAAGGCCGGGCATGGCGTCGCACAGCTTCTTTTGGAGCTTCACGGCAAAGGACAGGTTCGTCTGCCAGTCCTTATGCTCAAGCCCGCCCTCGCTTGAGCCCATGCAAAGGAGCATCTGCGCGTACCGCGTGCCGCCGTATTCCACAACGGGGCGGTACTTCGTGCCGTCGGCGTCCACGATGGCGTCGCGGTGAACGTCGAGAACTATCTTTATCGAGGGATACTCTTTGAGTCGGGCGTTTATCGTCTCAAGGGCGCGGGTGTAGGAGCCGTTGTACGACGGATAGTCGTGTACCGTCATGTCGTGGTACACGTTTATGCCGCGGCTCTCAAGCACGCGCCGCATCTCCTCCCCCACGCGCACCACGTTCTTGTCGCAGTCAAGGGTGCGCGTCTCGTCGCCCTCGCCGTAGAACGCGGCGCCGTCCGGGGAATAGCTCTCCGTCGTATGGGTGTGGATTATAAGCACCTGCATCTCGTTTTCATTGTATGAAAAGGGGAGCGGCGAGGAAAGGAGCGACTGCGGGTCAATGCCGAACCTCGTACTGTTTATTATATAAAGATTATCCGCCGCCACGTACCCCTCCGGGCTTTTCGGAGAAAGCGTCACGTCCTCTATTTTATACGCGTTCCCCTGCGGTGCCTCCTCATATGCGACGGCAGGCGAGGGCGAGACCTCACCGCCCGAGGAAAGCTCCACGGCCGCGCCGCCCTCCCTGCTCCCTCCGTCCGAGGCGGGTGTATCTGCCGCGACCGTCTCACGCCCGTCAGTGGGGCTTTTGTTCGCGCCCGCGCCCCCGTCCTCCATGGAACGCTTATGGGCGCGAAAAACGGGCGTGACCGACAGCGTATGGTCTATCGCCATATTGAGAACGGCCGCCCGCCTTTCGCCGCCGCCCGTTATAACAAAGTCGCTTTCGGCCCCCGCTCCAATGAACAATAAAACGGCCGCCGCAGCGCAGAGGGTAAGCGCCGCACCTGCGGCGCGCCGCTTCGGGGCGTCCCTTCTCCGTCCGAAGGGACGTCTGTGTATGTATCTTCTCATTTTTGTGTCCTCCCTTTTACGGTATTTATAATTATTATTCAAGGGTCATGGAGAAAATGAGAGAATCGCGGCGGAGGGCGCATTTTTCTATCCGAACCGCTCCTCTATTATCCTCTTTTCGTATCCCTTCGGCGTATAACGCCAGCAGTCGATGTGGTCGAGCACGAAATAATCAAGGGGATGCGGCGCGTCCTTCTCTCTGAAAAGCTCCACGATGGACAGCTTTATCTTCATCTTTTCGGGGATTATGCTCTTTATATAGACCGCCGCGAGACGGTTTATCACCGCGTCGGGGCGGTATTCGCAAAGCCCCACGAGATTCGGCGCAAGCTCAACGAACACGCCGTATGACTCGACGCTTCGTATGACTCCCATGACCGTCTGCCCCGCGCAAAAGGCGGCGGCGTTCTCTTCCCATGTGCCGAGAAGCTCCTTATGGCTTACGAAAAAGCGGCCGCTCCCCCTGTCTATGCCCTTTAAGACCACAAGTATATCCTGCCCCCGCTCGAAGCGGTCGGCGGGGTGGGATATGCGAGACACCGATATGCTCTCCGTGGGAATGAGGGACACGACGCCGCAGCCCACGTCAACGAACGCGCCGAAGGGCTCAAGATGCGTGACCCTCGCCCCCATAACGTCGCCGGGGCGGAGGTTCGCGCACGCAAAGCTTACAAAACGCCGCTGCGCCTCCCGCCGCGAGATGACTATCCTCGGCTCCCCCGCCGTCATGTCCATGTCGGTCACCACAAAGCAGGTGGGCTTGTTTACGCGCGATATCACGGCTATGTCCTTTATTTCCCGCCCCTCGGGCGCGTATTCGCAGTCCTCCCTCGCCATGACGGCGGTATGGCCGCCGAAGGCGAACACAAGCTCATGGGAGCTTGTGGACATTATCGGCTTTTCCTCTATTACCGTCCCGGTGCGGTATGCCTCCGTAAGCCCCGAAAGCCCTGATACATACGCCGCGTTCTCCCCGGTCCCGTAGAGTATACCCTCCGGGTAATAATCTGTTTTCATCCGTTCACCCGTCCTTTTACATATATTTGCCTTTGCGTATAAATATATGAGGGGACAGGTTCGCAATATAACAACAAATTTGACCTGCTTTTCCTTGAAATATGCCCGCTCTTGCAGTATAATATTATGATAGTAATTTTTGCGCCGCATAAAAATGAGGAGGAACGCATATGGACATACGCCCCGGTGATATCCTTGAGCTTAAAAAGCCCCACCCCTGCGGCGAAAAACGGTGGCAGGTGCTGCGCGGCGGCATCGAGCTTCGCTTAAAGTGCGAGGGCTGCGGACATGTGGTGCTCGTCCCCCGTTCTAAGATAGAAAAAAACATCCGCGCCGTCATAAGGCCCGGTACTTAAAAACATAAATACAGAGGTGTATACGCTTGCTTGAAAAACTTTATCCCATACTTGAGCATTACAATGAAATAAACGAAAAACTCAACGACGTTGAAATAGTGTCGGATCAGAATAAATTAAAGTCGCTCATGAAGGAGCAAAAGAGCCTTACTCCCCTTGTGGAAAAGATAAACGAATACAAGGCCGCCCTTGACGGCGCCGAGGAGGCGCGGGAGCTTCTCTCGGGAAAGCTTGAGCGCGACTTTAAGGAAATGGTGCAGGAGGAGTTAAACGAACTGACCGAAGCCATCCCCCGCATCGAGGAGGAGCTAAAGATTCTGCTCCTTCCCAAGGACCCGAACGACGAAAAGGGCGTTATCATCGAGATACGCGGCGGCGCCGGCGGCGAGGAGGCCGCGCTTTTCGCGTACAACCTCTACCGCATGTATACGATGTACGCCGAGGCGAAGCACTGGAAGACCGAGATAATCAACATAAACGAAACGGAGCTCGGCGGCATAAAGGAGGTCTCCTTTATGATAGACGGCGCGGGCGCGTATTCGCGCCTCAAGTTCGAAAGCGGCGTACACCGCGTTCAGCGCGTGCCGGAGACCGAGTCAAGCGGCCGCATACACACCTCCACCGTCACCGTTGCGGTGCTGCCCGAGGTGGAGGACGTGGAGGTGGAGATAAACCCCTCCGACCTTCAGATAGACACGTTCCGCGCGTCGGGCGCGGGCGGCCAGCACGTAAACAAAACGGAGTCCGCCATACGCATAACCCACCTGCCCACGGGCATAGTTGTGGAATGCCAGGACGAGCGAAGCCAGCACAAGAACCGCGACAAGGCCATGAAGGTGCTCCGTTCAAAGCTCTACGAGGCAAGCCTCGCCGAGCAGACCGACGCCATTGCGAAGGAGCGAAAGAGCCAGGTGGGCACGGGCGACAGAAGCGAGCGCATCCGCACCTACAACTACCCCCAGGGGCGCATAAGCGACCACCGCATAGGGCTTACGCTCTATAAGCTTGAGGCCTTCCTAAACGGCGCCCTCGACGAGATGATAGACGCGCTCATAACGAACGACCAGGCCGAGAAGCTTAACCAAAGCACACAGGGCTGATATTTTGAGGAAGGACCGTATGGAAACACTCAGGCTTGACCCGAAGAAAGACGCAGCCGCCGTAAGGACGGCGGCAGGCATAATAAAGCGCGGCGGCCTCGTTGCAATGCCCACCGAAACGGTGTACGGCCTTGCGGCGAACGCCTTTGACGAGGCGGCCGTGGAAAATATATTCAGGGCGAAGGGACGCCCGCAGGACAATCCGCTCATAGTCCACATCGCCGACATTGCCATGCTCGACGAGCTGTGCACCGACATATCCGACATGGCGCGAAATATCGCCCGGGCATTCTGGCCGGGGCCGCTTACCGTCATCTTAAAAAAGCGTCCCGTCATCCCGGACGTTGTGACCTGCGGCCTTGACAGCGTGGGCATACGCTTCCCGTCCAATAAGACGGCGCAGGCGCTCATACTTGAGGCGGGTCTGCCTCTGGCCGCGCCGTCCGCAAATACCTCGGGGAAACCGAGCCCCACCTGCGCCGCCCATGTGCTTTTGGATATGGACGGACGCATAGACGCGGTCTTAGACGGCGGCGAATGCGAGATAGGCGTGGAATCGACGGTCCTGAATCTCACGGGCGACGTGCCCGTTATCCTTCGTCCCGGCGGCGTAACGCTGGAGATGATAAAGAAAATCGCGCCCGAAGCGCGGGCGGCCGACTTTAACCGTACGCCGGACGCGGGCGAGCGCGTGCTCTCCCCCGGCATGAAGTACCGCCACTACGCGCCCAAGGCCCCCGTTACGCTCATCACGGGCGGCGCGGCCGACGCGGCGCGCTACATAGAGGCGCACGCGGACAAGGCGGGGCTCGGCATAATGTGCTTCGACGAGTGCGAGGCTGTCTTTCGCCCGCTTACGCCGTATATACATACCTACGGACGAAGAGACGACCTGCTTTCCCAAAGCTCGCACATATTTTCGGCGCTTCGCGCCTTTGACTCAGAGCCCGTAAAACGAATCTTCGTATACGCCACGGGCGACACCCGGGGGCTCGGCATGGCGATAAACAACAGGCTTTCAAAGGCGGCGGGCTTCGACATCGTGAACTTATAGG
>JAFOLN010000236.1 GCA_017419325.1 Clostridia bacterium | reverse complement strand
GGCACGTATCTGAGAACGGTGCGAATTATAATATACTTCGTGACGCTCTTTATGATACCCGTGTGGTACTGCCTTATAAAAAACGACTGGAGCGTGCCGGAGTATCTTGTTTTTATAAAAATAGAGCATGAGATACATCTGCCAATAATAGTGCAGCTTCTTATAATCGAGCTTCTGGTGGAATGCATGAGGATAGCGTCCTTAAATACGCCTACGGCGCTTAGCAATTCGTTTTCCGTTATAGGCACGCTCATACTGGGCGAGTTCGGCGTGGAATCGGGCTGGTTCGTGCCGGAGGTCATATTCTTCATGGCCTTCGTCGCCATCGCGAATTTTACACAGCCAAGCTTCGAGCTTGGCTATACCTTCAAGCTGTTTCGCATATTCATGCTATTGCTTATAGCCGTCCTTAACTACTGGGGTCTTATTGCGGGCACGGTACTTATGACCGCGACGGCGCTTACGACAAAGACGGTATCGGGTCAGCCCTATATGTACCCGCTCATACCCTTCGACGCCCGCGCCCTTAAGGACCTTTTCATGCGCGAATCCATAAAGCGGGGGAATAACTGATACCGTCTCCGCTTAAGTCACAAAAAGAGAAGCCCGCCCTTGGCCGAAGCCAAAAGCGGGCTTTTTCTGTAATGCTTTTTTGAAGAAAGTTAGATCTCCAGAGCGCACTTCGTTGCGGCGGCAACTGCGGTGAGAATCTTTGCGGGCTTCTCCGCGTCGCCGATAAGGTGAACGTTCGCGCTGTCCTTAAGCTCCTCATAGAGCTTGTTTTCGCTTCTGTAGCCAACGCTGATTATTACGGTGTCGGCGGGTATCTTCGACTCCTTGCCCTCTTCGTCGGTGATAACTACCGCGCCGTCGGATATCTCCTTTACCTTGCAGAGGGTGTAGCTCTTAACGCCGAGGCGGGAGAGCTGCTTAAGAACCGGCCAGCCGGTGCCAAGGTCAAAGCCCGCGCCTATCTTCTTCTGCATCTCAACGATGGATATCTTGCGGTTCGGCGTATTGAGAAGCGAGCTTATCTTTTCGGGCGTCTCCGCCTGATGTATCGAGAGGAAGTATAAAAGCTCGGGGCTTATGGTGCTCTCTTCAGCGAGAAGCTGTGCGACCTCGCAGCCTACGGAGCCGCCGCCGATGATAACGGTGTTCTTTCCGGGGAACGCCTTGTTCTTTAAAACGTCCACTGCCGATACTATCTCAACGTCCTTCTTATTTCCGGGGAAATCTATCATAACGGGGTTGGAGCCGGTGGCGATAACAACGTCGTCCGCGCCGAACGCGGTAACGGCCGCCTTGTCGGCTTCCTTGTTGTAAACTATCTCAACGCCCTTTTCCGCGCACATGTTCTTTAAGTATCTTGCGAACATGTTGAAGTCAGCCTTTCCGGGAGGAGTTGCGGCTAAAGCTATCTGGCCGCCCGCACGGTCGGACTTCTCCCAAACGGTCACGCTGTGGCCGCGGTCTGCAAGCTCGATGGCCGCCGTAAGACCCGCGGGGCCCGCGCCGATAACGAGAACCTTCTTTTTCTTGTCCGCAGGCTTCTTTATAAGCTGGGTCTCATAGCCCGCGTATGCGTTTACGGTGCACTCGATGGGGCGGCGGAAGAACGTTCTCGCAAGGCAGCCCTGGTTGCAGCCGATGCAGTTTCTTACTATGTCCTCGCGGCCGGCCTGAACCTTGTTGGGAAGCTCGGGGTCAGCGATGAGCGGACGGCCGAAGCCGACGAGATCGGCCATGTCGAGAGCCAGCACCTTCTTTGCGGAGGTGATGTCGTTGAAGCGGTTCGATGCCATAACGGGGATGCTTACGGCGTTCTTTATAGCCGCTGCGAGGTATGCAAAGCCGCCGTGGGGCAGATCGCCGGGGAGCTGGGGAACGACCGTCTCGTGCCAGCCGCCGGTAACGTCTATCATGTCAACGCCGGCCTCTTCAACTATCTTTGCGAACTTTACGGCGTCCTCATTCGTATTGCTGCCGGGGATGAAGTCGTTTCCGGCAACGCGGATGATAACGGGGTAGTCGGGGCCTACGGCCTCGCGTACAGCCTTTATAACGAGCTGCGGGAAGCGGGTGCGGTTTTCCCAGCTGCCGCCGAATTCGTCGGTACGCTTATTCGTAACGGGGGAGAGGAACTGGGAGATAAGATATCCGGCAGAGCCGATTATCTCAACGATGTCGATGCCTGCGGCCTTGACCTTTGCGGCAGCCTCGGCGAAACGCTTTATAACGAGGTTTATTTCGTCCTTCGTCATCTCGTTCGGCGTCTCTCTCGTGAACTTTGAGAAGACAGCGGAAGGAGCAAGCGTCTTTTCATTGTCCTTCGTGCTTGCGTAGCGGCCTGCCTCGTACATCTGAAGGCCTATCTTCGCGCCGCGCTTATGCATTCCGTCGGTGAATACCTTGCAGTCCTCAACGAAGCTGGGCTTCGTTACGTCCAGCATCATTGCCGCGCCGCCGAACTCGTCGATACGGCAGCCGCCGATGATGATGAGGCCCGCGCCGCCCTCTGCGCGCTTGTAGTAATACTCTGCGAAGCGGTCGGTCATAACGCCGTCGGGCGTATAGAGATGATGAAGCGGAGGCATTACGATGCGGTTCTTTAAAGTAAGGCCGTTAATGGTGATAGGTGTAAATAATTTATCCATAATATACTCCCTTATATTATAATTTTTATATATTTTATCATAAAAATCTGCGGCTTTCAATGCACAATAAACAAATTACTATAATTTTTTGTAAAATTTATGACGGCGCGCCGCGAAAAAGCCGTTGACATTTTCATGCGCCTGCGGGGATAATGATGTAAACGGATATCACAACGCCTCAAAAAGGGAGAATAATATGAGCAATTTTAACACTAAACCGCCCATAGCCGCGGATGCTTCTCCTGCGCACGGCGAGGATGAGATAAGGGCGCGAAAAGCCGGACTTACATCGCTTTACGCCGATAAAATCAAAGCAAAGAAGAGCATAAATGAAATGTGCGCCCTTATTGAGAAGGAGCTTTCGGGGCGGAGGATAAGCATTCGGCTTATGGAGGAGCGCAGGCGAAGGATATTTGAATTTAATTTAAAAGGTTACGCCGCGTCACGGGGACTGACCGCGCCGGACGCGGATTCATCTGTCATTTACGCCATACCGCGCACGGAAGCTTCAAAGCGGTATTACCGTGCGGGATATACGAAAGAGAAGATAAAGGGGTACGAGGACAGTATTGTCGCCATCCTTGTTCCCGGATTTCCGTATTATATTTACTCGAACTGCGCCGCCCTTTCACTTTGGCTCTCGCTTGAATACGGCGTGTCAACAGAGGATATAAAGAACAAAAGCGACGAGTATTATATTTATCTTACGAATATCGGGATATACGAAAGCGGGATTTTCGGATAAAAAGGCTTATTTTATCTTTTTTACGCATTATTATATACTTTTTCCGAAACGTATGGTAAAATTTTAAAAGAATATTTCGTTTGAGGTGATATAAGTGACGCATTACGAGCTTATGTTCAAAAGACGCTCCGTGAGGCATTTTAAGCCGGAGCCGCTTGACGAGGCGACGCTTGCGGAGGTAAGAAAGGTGATAAAGCGCTTAAGACCCCTCTACCGCAGCGTGCGCACAAAGATTGAGATAGTTGACGATATCGGCGCAGAGCCCATGTTCGAGGTCATGCCGCCCCATTTTATCGTGTTCAAGTCGGTAATAAAGGACACGACCAACATGAACGCGGGCTACATGCTTGAGCAGCTGAGCCTTGAGCTTTCCAATATGGGCATAGGAAGCTGCATGATAGCAAAGCAGCGTCCCTCACAGGAGATCATAGACGCGATACCGCTTCCCAAGGGCGAGTATATCCTCATGATGGGCATAGGCCGCCCGAACATGAACCTTTTGCGCGAATCCACGGATAAGTTCGACCGCATGCCGAAGGAGCAGTTCTTAAGAAAGGGCGAGTATACCGAGGCCATAGAGGCATGCCGCCTTGCGCCCTCGAGCCACAACAAGCAGCCCTGGTGCATGATAAACGACGGCACGGTGCTCCATATATTCAGCAAAAAAGTTTCCGATCCGCCGCTGCCGATATACAAGACGCTTGACAGTATCGACATCGGTATATTATTATATCATGTGGTGGTTTCGTCGCGTGAGGCGGGATTCGACGGCATTCAGGAATTTGTTTTTGAAGGCTCAAAGCAGGCTCCCGAAGGATATTATTATATCACCTCCATTATATGACGGAACGAAATTTTAGAGACAAGGTGAGTGAAAAAATGAGGACAGTTGGCGTTACTTCAAGAGGCATAAGAGCTCCTATTATCAAAAAGGGCGACGACCTTTGCAAAATCGTGGTGGATTCGGTGCTTAACGCGGCAAAGAACGAAGGCTTTGAGCTTAAGGACCGCGACGTTATCGGCATAACGGAGTCCGTTGTGGCGCGTTCGCAGGGCAACTACGCAACGCTTGACAACATTGCAAGCGACGTAAAGGCAAAATTCGGCGAGAATGCGACCGTGGGTCTTATTCATCCCATACTCAGCCGCAACCGCTTTTCGATGATACTCAAGGGCATTTCCATGGGAGTAAAGAAGCTTTACATACAGCTTTCCTATCCTTCCGACGAGGTCGGAAACCCCCTCGTTTCGTGGGATGTGCTTGACGAGCACGGCATAAACCCGTATACCGACGTTTTCACGGCGGAGGAGTTCAAAAAGAAGCTGGGCGACGTAAAGCATCCGTTCACCGGCGTTGACTATATAGAATTCTATAAGGAAATAAGCGGCGGCAAGGCTGATATAATCCTTGCGAACGACGCGCTTGAGATACTCAAATACACGAAGAACGTAATAAACGCGGACATCCATACCCGCGAGAGAACGAAGAGACGTCTTTTAAAGGCGGGCGCCGAGAAGGTATTCGGCCTTCATGAGCTTATGAACGCGCCCGTTGACGGCAGCGGCTTCCATCCCGATTACGGACTTTTAGGCTCCAATCTCGCAACGGACACGTCCATAAAGCTGTTCCCCCGCGACTGCCAGGAGCTTGTTACGAAGATCGCGGCGGAAATGAAGGAAAAGACGGGCAAGAACATCGAGGTAATGGTATACGGCGACGGCGCGTTCAAGGATCCCGTAGGCGGCATCTGGGAGCTTGCCGACCCGGTAGTTTCCCCCGGCTGCACCCCCGGCCTTATCGGCACGCCCAACGAGATAAAGATGAAGTACATAGCCGACAATCAGCTTAACCATCTTTCGGGCGAGGACGCTGCGAACGCAATGCGCGAGGTCATAAGAAAGAAGAGCGACAACCTTATAAACAACATGGCGTCCCAGGGCACGACCCCGCGTCAGCTTACCGACCTGCTCGGAAGTCTCTGCGACCTCACCAGCGGAAGCGGCGACAAGGGCACTCCCATAATCCTTATCCAGGGCTATTTCGACAACTACGCAGACTAAAAGACATAATTAAAACAGGCGCGCCCCGCGAGGCCGCGCCTGTTTTTTTGTGCGATTATTTTCAGCCCGGGAATCTTTCCCTATATACCTCTGCGCGGCTCTGGCATGCGCTCAACATAAGCACGCATAAGGCGCAGATTAAAAGAAAGACAGTTCGCTTCACAGGCTCGTCCTCGTTCCTCGCTTTTTTGAAAACCGGGCATACCGAAAAAACCCCGGTATCCCTAAAAACAATATATCATACACTTGCGGCGCAGTCAACGTCATGATAAGAAGGGCTTTCACACACCGCGCGCCCGCGTCATATAATGTAATACCGATACGAAGAATGGGTCTGGTGAGAATGAACGGCTTTGACAAACGAATGCGCCCCGGGCGCCCGAATAAGGGCTTTATATGGAGCCTTGTGCTCATCGCGCTGGGGGCGGGCGTCGTTTTGTCGCTCGTTTTCCCCGCGTGGCTGCTTGCGGCCGTGGGCGGCGTGATACTCTTTCTTATTGGCGTCCTGCTTTTACTGTGCTGATTTGATTTTTCGGAGGTATGCGTATATGAAGATAGTCATATTAAAGGTGCCGGGAGTGCTGGGCGGTATACTTCGCTCCGTTTTCGGCATGAAGGGCGAATAATGAAAAAAGAGCGCGGGGGAGACGTCCCGCGCTCTTTTTATTGTCAGTCAAGCGCGCCTATTATCTGCGCGCTTCTTAAGTAGTCGTTAAGCGTTCTGCGGTATTCCTTGTTTTTAAGGGCAAAGGAGTAAAGCCGTGTCGCCCGCTCGTCAATGTCGAACTGGGCGCGAGCCGCCTCGCCGTAACGGCTTATGTGCGCCGTCTTCGTGATTATGGGAAGCGTCGCCGTCTGCTTCATTTCGCGCAGGACGCGGCTGCCCGTCTTATTTTGCGCAAGCACGCGGATGTACGCGGGAGCGGTCAGAAGATCGCTCTTTTTTATGCCGAGATAGGCGCACATTACGATGCGTCTCAGGCGCGCGTGGGTGAACCGCTTCGTTTTTACAAGGTCGTAAAGCTCCTCAAGCGACTGCGAACGTCGCGCCGCCTCGTATATCCTGTTCTCAAGCCCTTCGCTCACGTCCGGCGCCTCGCGAAGCTCCTCGCGGGAAAGGCGGATAAGGTGGGAGAGGACAAGCTCGTCAAAGTCGGAAGTGTTTATATAGAACGCGCCGTCCTTTATTGCCTCGCGGTAGAGGTTAAGGCACCGCTCCGGCACGAAGCGGGAAAGCTCGATGCCCGCCCGCGCGCGAAGAGCCGAGGCGGAGGAGAAGCTGCCGTAAACGGCCATGCTGTCGTGGTCGGCGCCTATGCGCTCAACGGTGAAAAGCTTTGCGGGCAGCCCCATGCGCCCGGCTTCGTTTATGTATTCAAGGGCGAGAATGTTGTTGGGCTGGGAAAGCATATCGGCAAAATCGAGACTGAGAAGCTCCCTCGCGGCGCCGGAACGCGCCATGGGGTAGGAGCGTCCCTCGCCGTAGAGCTCCATCTGACGCGCTGTGAACTCCTCGCTCCTTA
The DNA here is from genome assembly GCA_017419325.1 of Clostridia bacterium. Lineage (GTDB taxonomy): Bacteria > Bacillota > Clostridia > Oscillospirales > RGIG577 > RGIG577. The sequence continues at coordinate 930 of JAFOLN010000236.1, read as the reverse complement.
TGGCGCGGTTGAGCTCACAAAGCGTGTCTATATCGCCGCATTCGCTTCCGAAGCTTAAGGCGGATATGCAGCCCATGCCTCCTATAAGGCTCACGGCGCCGTATGCGAAGCGCTGCGCGCTGCCCAGCGCAAAGACGGCGGGAAGCTCAATCACAAGATCACAGCCGCCTAAAACGGCGGCGTGGGCGCGCAGATACTTGTCCGCGACGGCGGGCTCGCCCCGCTGAACGAAGCTTCCGCTCATGACGGCGACCGTGGCGTCGGCGCCTGCATCGGCCTTCGTTTTGTCGATATGATAGGCATGTCCGTTATGAAACGGGTTATATTCGGCTATAATTGCGGCAATTTTCATGAAAAGTCACCTTTTTAGTGTAAAAGACGTTGAATTTTTAAGGTTTTTGTTCTATAATTATCTTTGATTGCATTATAGCTCTTTTCGGGCAGAAATGCAATATCAAGCACAGGCTGTAATTTTTATGATAAATCGAAAGGTGGAAATCAAATGGATTTTTTAGGTAACATGAAAAAGCTGGCTGCAAGCGATGTTAAGACCATCGTACTGCCCGAGGGCGTTGAGCCCAGAGTTATAAATGCAGCGGCTCAGGTTGCAAAAGAGGGCTTCTCCAAGGTAGTACTTCTTGGCAACGAAAAAGAGATAGCCGACAAGGCAAAAGAGATAGGCGCCGACATAGCGGGCATACCGGTTATCGACCCCGAAAAGAGCCCCAAGTTCACTGAGTATGTTGACACCTTCTATGAGAGGAGAAAGAAGAAGGGCATCACCCGTGAGGAAGCCGCAAACTTAATGAAGGACGTGCTCTACTACGGTGGTATGATGGTCGAGAAGGGCGACGCGGACGGCATGGTAGCAGGCTCCATCAACTCCACGGGCAACACGCTCCGTCCCGCTCTTCAGATATTAAAGACGGC
>JAFOLN010000235.1 GCA_017419325.1 Clostridia bacterium | reverse complement strand
TGAAGTTTTCCGCGGTTTCGTCGTCGCTTTGTCCCACATGGGCGGCGTCCACCTTTACGCCCAGCCCCCGAAGCTGCATCGCCGTGCGGTATACGGCGTTGTGCTCCATGTCGGAGATAACGAGCCTGTCGCCCGGCGACAGTATGCCGCGAAGCGCAATGTTTATGGCGTGGGTCGCGTTATGGGTAAACACCGCGCCCGAGGGGTCTTTCATGCCGAAGAAGCGCGCCGCAAGCTCACGAACCTCGAATATCTTTTCCGAGGCGCGCATGGCGGGCGCATACGCGCCCCGTCCCACGCCGCAGGAGAAACGGCGCATGGCGTCCGTATATGCGTCATAAACGGAGGGCGGCTTCTGAAGCGACGAGGCCGCGCAGTCGAAGTATATCACAGTCCCAGCCTCCCCGCGCGCGTTCCCTCCACCTCGTATACCGCCTTATACGGCATGCCGCTCTTTTTTATCGCCTCCATGGCGCGCTCAAGCTCGCCGGGCGCGATCTTAATGCAGTATCCGCAGCCCGTGCGCGATATGAAGAAGGGAGTTTTTCTCACGGAGGCGTATATGCCCCGAGAGGATAAGAGCTTCAAAAGCCCGTTTGCCTGCGTCTGTGACGTTACATGGATGAGTATATACATAAAGCACCACCTCGAAAGCATTATATGAGGCGGGCCGTGTCCGTGTGAAAACGGGCATAAAAAAGGAAGGGCAAGCCCTTCCTTTTTTGCTATATCTTTTTTATTCCCTTTGCCTCAAGCTCGAACCAGAAGGTGCTGCCCTTCCCGAGCTCGCTTTCCACCCCGTAGCGGGCTTTGTGCTGCTCGAAGATGTGCTTTACTATGGAAAGACCCAGCCCCGTGCCGATGTGGCCGCGCTTGTGCGTCTTGTCCACCTTGTAGTATCTGTCCCATATATAGGGGAGGTCCTTCTCGGCGATGCCCGCGCCCGTGTCCGTGACCTCAACGCGCACTCTGTCTCCCCTCACCTTCTGTGATATGCGCACGCGCCTGTCCTCACCCGTATAATTTACGGCGTTGTTCATAAGGTTATATATGACCTGCGCCATGCGGGTCTCGTCCGCGTCTATGAACACGTTTTCGCTTCGCTCAAAGTCTATCGTATAGCCGTCGCGGCTCACGAGCCTGTTGTAGCGGGTGAGTATCTCCTCTATCATTTCGGTGAGCGAAAAACGTTCTATGTTGAACACCTGCTCGCCCGACTGAAGGCGTGAAATGTCGAGAACGTCGTTTACAAGCTCCGTAAGATGGCTCGCCTCGTCAATGATTATCTGTATATTCTCCGCCGTATTCTCCCCGGGGATGTCGCGCATCATCTCGCCGTAGCCCGTTATCAGCGTAAGGGGCGTGCGAAGGTCGTGAGATACGTTGGCTATAAGCTCGCGCCTCAGGCTTTCCACCTTTGAAAGCTCCCTTGACGCATGGTCGAGCGTATTTGAAAGCTCCGTGATTTCGCGATACTCGCCGCCGTTTACGGAAAAGTCGGCGTCGTAATCGCCCTGCGCAAGCTGTTTTGCCGATTCGTTTATCTTTACGATGGGCTTCGCTATGCGCTTCGAGATAATGAGCGCAAGAACGAAGGCAAGCAAGATCATTATGGCCGTTATTATGAGAAGCTGCGTCCTGAGCGTGTTCACCGTGGCGTTTACCGGTGATATGGTCGAATTAAGAAGCACGAGATATTCCCCGCCGCTGCCGTCTTTCACTATGCGGGCGTATATCAGCGACGCGCCCATGCCTCCCTCGCGGCGCGGTATGACCTGAGGGAAATCGTCGTCGTCATCGTCTTCCATGTCGCTTCTGTCGAAAAACGCCTCTCTCGAAAAAATCTCCATATGCTCGCCGCCGCCCGCGCCTGTCTTTTCGTATATCTCTCCTATAACGTAATCGGGCAGCTTGTGTATAACGCAGTCGGGCAGTATGTCTATCGACATGACCTCATTAAGAGACGCGTCGTATACGGCCATGCACATATTGCCCTCGCGGGCGATGCTTACGGCCAGCTCCGAAAGCTGCTCGCTGTCGATGTTGTGCTCTATCGTCTCCGACGCCTTTCGTATCTCGTGTATTTTTATCTGCTTATAGAAGGAGTCGAGAAAGACTATCTGAAATATCCAAAGGCATACAAGCACCACCGCGGCGAAAACTATAAACTGAAAGAACACATTCCATTTAAGGCTCATGCTTTTTTCAGGCTTCAAACCTGTATCCAACTCCTCTCAGCGTAACGATAAGGCTTGCATAGGGGCCGAGGCTCTTTCTCAAAAGCTTTATATGGGTGTCAAGCGTCCTGTCGTCGCCGTAGAAGTCGTAGCCCCAGACGTCCATTATGAGCTTTTCCCTCGACAGGGCGATGTTTCTGTTCTTAACCATGTAAAAGAGCAGGTCGTACTCCTTAGGCGACATATTTGCGCGCACGCCGTCAACGGTGACTATCCTCCCGGTGAAATCGACGGACAGACCCTTATATTCAAATATGTCCTTCTGCGGCTCATCGGCCTTTCCGGACGCGGCGCGCTTTAATACGGCGCCGACCCTCATCATAAGCTCCTTCGGCGAAAACGGCTTTACAACATAGTCGTCAACGCCTATCTCGAAGCCGTGTATCCTGTCGTATTCCTCGCCCCTCGCGGAAAGCATGATTATCGGCGTGTCCGAGTGCTTTCTTATCTCCTTGCAGGCGGAAAAGCCGTCCAGCTCCGGCATCATAACGTCCATGATTATGATGTCGAAGGTCTCCTTACGGCAAAGCTCCACGGCCTCCATGCCGTCCTTTGCCTCGGAAACGGTGTGCCCCTCGAAGGTGGCGTATTTTTTTATAATCTGACGTATCTTCTCCTCATCGTCAACCACTAATATATTGTACATAGCATACCTCTTTTATCATGTCTTTGTATTTATTGTATCATTTAATGCCGCCCCGGTAAAGCGGCAATTTCATTCGCCCGAAAAAGCAAAAAAATCCCCGCAAACGTGAAAAACGGCGCAAGCGCCGTTTTTCACGCGGGAGCTCGCGGCTCCCGGGTATATGTTAAAAAGAAAGGAAGGGTAATATGAAAATGTCTGTTTTATTTGAATGTTATGTCAACTTCCAGCGTTTCGTCTCCGCGCTTTACCACCATTTTGGCGGTGTCGCCCTGAACGTGTTTCTCAACGAGACCCTTAAGCTGGGTGCCGTCGGAGACCTCTGTGCCGTCGAAGCTTACGATGTAGTCACCGGCCTCAAGACCCGCCGCGTCGGCTGTGCCGCCGGGAGTCACCTCAAGCAGATATACGCCGTATTCCTGTACGCGGTAGCTCATGGCCGTGCGCACGTCGTTTATGTCTATCACCGTAACATCAAGAACGGCTCTGCCGGGCACGCGCCCCTCGTTCATTATGTTTTCAACGACTTCCTTTACGTCGTTTATCGGTATCGCAAAGCCCAGTCCCTCAATGCTCGTGCCCGCCGACTTGGCGTTCACTATGCCGATGAGCTGACCCTTGCCGTCGAAGAGGCCGCCGCCGGAGTTGCCGCGGTTTATCGACGCGCTTATCTGCATGAGGTTCATCTTCTGGCCTTCCACGACTATCTCGCGGTCAAGGGCGCTTACTATGCCCTCGGTGACCGTGCCGCCAAGCTGTCCGAGCGGATTTCCTATGGCAACTATGGGGCTTCCCACCTTAAGCGTATCGGAATCGCCGTAGATTGCGGGCATAAGGCCGTCTGCGTCTATCTTTACCACGGCTATGTCGCTTTGTTCGTCCGAGCCTATGAGCGTCGCGTCGTACTGCTCGCCCGAGGTGAGCGTTACCGTTATTTTCGACGCCCCGTTTATAACGTGGTTGTTCGTGATTATGTAGCCGTTCTCCGAGATTATAACGCCGCTGCCCGCGCCCTGCGTCGCATACTGGCCGAACCAGTAGTCGTACATCGTCTTTTCCGTCGTTATCTCAACAACGGAGTCGCTCACCAGCGCCGCTATGTCCTCCACGGAAAGTGTCTGGCTTTCCGCCATGGGCTGCCCTTCAAAGTTCGTCTCCACCGCCTGGTAAATAACCTTCGGCTCAAGGGAGGCATCGTTTTTAAGCATTACCCTCGTCGTTATCGCGCCGCCCGCCATGCCGAGCACCAAAGCGCCCACCATGCACGCGGCGATGACTCCCTTCGATATGGGGCGGGAGTTCTTCTTTTTTACGCCGTCCTCCCGTAAGAGCGCGCCGTCAGTATTGCCGCCGATTTTTTCATCCGAAGCGCGGCGCTCCTCGCCGCCCGCGCTCTTTCCTTCATCCGTTTCAATATACTGTCCGCAGTAATGCGCGCCTTCTTTTGTGCCGCCTTCATCCGAAGGAGCATAAGATACATCTTCGCCGCCCTCTCGGACGCCTTCGACGTTATCTCCTCCGCCCGGGCCAGCGGTGCGGCCGCTCTGAGCAGCGCCGCTTCCGTCTGTGTAAATATCGTCAGCCGCTTCTCTTTCGGCATTCTGTTCATTATCGCCAGAGTTATTATTAAAAATATCATGAAGCTCATCCATCATGCATCCTCCTTTGCTGTTTTTATCTTACGCTCATATAATAAAGCGCCAATGTGACGGTTTTTTGAAGTTAAGTTGAAAAACAGGCGAAAAAAAGCTTTCTCCGCAATGCGAAGAAAGCTTTTTTTGGATATTTTATTTGAAATGCTCCTTTATCTGACCGCTTCTGTAAGCCTCCAGCAGCTTCGTAAGGTCGTCTATCTGCGCCTTCAGCTTTACGCCCACGTCGGTATCCGCTACGCGGAGGCGGCGCTTTGTCTTAATTTGTATTACCTCGGTGGAGTGTATGTCCACCTCGTTCTCTATGGCCTCCTGGCGCGATTTGAACGCCTCGTGGGAAACGAGCCTTATGCTGTATGAGTTGTATATGAGTGTGTAGCCCGCGATGCCCGTTACAGACTGGTACGCCTTCGACATGCCGCCGTCTATGTCCATAAGGCGGCCGCCCGCCTTTATGGGGCTTTCCGACTCCTTTACCTTTACGGGAACGTGGCCGTTTATTATGTGGGCCGTTTCAAGGGGCAGGCCGAACTCCTCGCAGATCATATCGCAGAGGGCGTCGCTGTCGCGCATCTTGAAGTAGGTGTTGTTCTCCTCCTTGTGGAGCGCCTTGTCCTTTGCGATGTACCGCTCCAGCGTCGCCATTTTCTTTTTGCCGAACAGGGGCGACTTGGGGCCGTTCCAGAGGTACCACATCATGTCCATGCCCTTCTCCTTTTCGGGGCTGCCCTCGGGCGCGTAATATCCGCGCCTTACGATATTCTCCATCTCCTCAAAGAGCGCCTTGCCTTTATAGGGCACGCCGTCTATCGTAAACGAGGCGAGCTTTCCCTCGGCGTCCAGCGGCACGCAGCCGTGGAACATGAGGTTGCCGTTATATATTATGTACATTCCGCCCTTGGCGAACATAAATCTTATGTGCTTCTGCAAAAGGCGGCTGTTCTTGAAGGAATAACGGAGCTTCTTTACTATGTACTCCTCCTCGGGCGTGAGCCTGTACGGGTCAGTGGGGTCTATGGTGGGGAAGTCGCAGTCCAAAAGCTCATACTCCTGTCCGTCTATGCATATCACCTTTTTTTCAAAGTCGATAAGGTGAAGCTGGGCGCGGTCGTCCATTTCGTATTCGGGATGGCGGCGTATAACTTCCGCCTCAAGCTTGAACTGTATAACGGCCATGGCCTTC
>JAFOLN010000234.1 GCA_017419325.1 Clostridia bacterium | reverse complement strand
TATGACGGTCTTAAGCCTTACGGATGTGCTGGGCGAAGAGCTGAGGCTTGAAGAAACGGTGGAAGGCATGCAGTCCGAGGGCGGCGATGAAGAAGAAGCAGCCTACGACGAGCATGTATGGCTTTCTCTTAAAAACGCGGTCGTCTGCTGTGAAGCGATAGAGCAGGCGATAGCAGAAAAAGACCCCGCATACGCCGAGGTATACGAAGCGAACGCCTGCGAATATATCGAGAAGCTCAAGGAGCTTGACGGGAGGTACGCGGAAACGATTGAAAACGCCCCGAACGATACGCTGATTTTTGCCGACAGGTTCCCGTTTCGGTATCTTGTCGACGACTACGGCCTGAAATATTACGCGGCCTTCGCGGGCTGCTCGGCGGAGACTGAGGCGGCCTTTGAAACGATACTCTTTCTTTCGGGTAAGCTCTCGGAGCTTGACACGACGGCGGTGCTTACGATAGAGGGCTCCGACACCCGCCTTGCGGAAACGGTCATGGAAACGAGCGGACGAAAGGATGTAAGTATTATGTCGCTTGACTCCATGCAGTCGGTAACGACGGAGCAGTTGGAGATGGGACTATCATACATATCCGTTATGGAGGACAATCTTAAGATAATAGCGGACGCTCTGTCATGAGAATAAAAAAGAATGCGCTTCACCTTTCGGGTGAGGCGCATTTTTCGTAAAAATTTTTGTAACGAAAACTGAACTTTCGCGTCTTATAGACGAAAACTCCGGAGAATAAAGAAAAAGGAGGTGACTCCGACGGATTTTGAAAAGCTTTTCAATACGTATTATATGCAGGTCTATTCCTTTGCGATGACGCTCGTAAAAAACGCGGCGGACGCGGAGGAGATAACACAGCAGACGTTTTTTAAGGCGCTTTCCCATAAGGATAAATACAGAAGGGAAGCGGGCGAATTTACGTGGCTGTGCTCCATTGCGAAAAACCTTGCCGCGGACGAATACAGACGAAGGTCAAAACGGGGCATGTACCCCGAAGAGGATATCGCGTCCTCTTCGGACATTCAGGCCGACGCGGAGAAAAAAGATACTGCACTCAGAATACATATGATTTTACATGATCTGAAGGAGCCCTACAAGGAGGTTTTCGGGCTTCGCGTTTTCGGTGAGCTGTCCTATGCCGAAATAGGCGGGATATTCGGAAAGACCGACGTCTGGGCGAGGGTAACGTATCACCGCGCGAAGCTTATGATCAGAGAAAGGATAGATGAGGATGAGCATAAACGAAAGATATAGTTGCGCCATAGTGCGGGATCTCCTGCCGCTGTATATAGACGGAGCGCTAAGCCGCGAAAGCAGGGAGTATGTTGAGGAGCATTTAAAAGTTTGCGGCGGCTGCGGGGAGATAAAAGCAAAGATATGCGACAGCTCGATAGAAACTGCCGTTGTCATTGAAAAAGAAGGCGTGCTTTCGAGATTTCAAAAAAAAGAGAGAGGCAGAGCGTGGACTGCGGGTGCGGTCATATCCGTTATACTCCTGATACCCGTTGTCATAACGGCCATAGTGGCGGCGGCAGGCGGCACCGATATCGGAACGGTGCTGGTATTGGCGGCGTCAATGTGTCTTGCCGCCGCGCTGTCGGCTGTGCCTCTTATGAGCGGAAAGTACCGATTTTCAAAGACGGTCGCGCTGTCCGCCGCGTCCGTGGTGCTGATAGAACTGTTCGTGTCGCTTTTCTTCGGCGGCGGGCCGTTTTATAGAATCGCCGTCCCCACGGTTTTCGGGATATCGCTTGCGTTTCTGCCCTTTGTCATGAGAGAAATAAGCCTTCCCAAAATGACCGCGGCTGTTAAGGGCGCTCTCGTTTTGATTTGGGACAGCGTATGGCTTTATTTAACGGTCTGGGCAACGACGGGCGGCGATGCGTATGCATTCAGAGAAGGCATGACGGTCGGAACGCTGTTTCTGCTACTCACATGGCTCATTTTTGCGGTCACGCGGCTTCCGAAAAGGATATTCGGAAGCCTTGGCCGGGCGGGTATAATCATATTCGTCATCGCCCTGTGGGAAAAGCTTGCGGGTCACGCCGCGTCTGTCATGATGGGAACGGGGCATGAGCTTTCGGGCTATCAGCTGATTCACTGGACAATGGACGCGGCGCTCAATGATAAAATAAACTCCGTTATATTTATTGCCGCCGCCGTATTGGGCATTATTCTGACCCTGGCGGGGGTTGCCGCGAAAAAAAGACGCGGCTGACATGGCGATACGGAGCAAAAAGGCTTAACTCACTTCTGCGTGGGCTTAAATAAAAGCGAGGCGAGCACTCCGAATATG
>JAFOLN010000233.1 GCA_017419325.1 Clostridia bacterium | reverse complement strand
CGCGTCGGCTATGGGCAGGCATGTGCGCGAGACCGAAAGCGCCTGAAAAAGCCGCTCCCTTGACGGGCAGGAAAACGTGTCCTCTCCGCCAAGTACGGCGTCGCAGAGGCCGAAAAAGGTCTCCTCAAAGCCGTCGCCGTATATGTCGCGGTACACCTCGGACATAACGTGGGGCTTAAAGGTATGGCTTTCCGCCCGCGTCACTTCCGGTGCGGGCTTTGGTTCGCCTGTACCGCCGCCCGACCCCGCGCAGGACGAAATAAGCAAGGCCGTTATAATTATGATAATAAGCGCGGTGACGCGCTTAAGATGAAGTTCTTTAACCACGATTATCCCGCTTTCATGCTCATGCGCGGGCGGTCACCCGTCCTCGGGAACGGGTACGCCCGCGAGTTCAAAGTAATGCTCTCCCCATTTGCACAGCGCCTCCACAATGGGCACAAGCGTCTGTCCGATTTCGGTGAGCGAATACTCGGTCTTTGGCGGCACGACCGGATAGAGCGTGCGGTTTATTACCCCGTCCTCCTCAAGCTCCCTAAGCTGCTTTGAGAGCATCCGGGGCGTTGCCTGCGGCACGGCTTTGCTTATTTCATTATAGCGGCGCGTCCCGTTTATAAGCTCAAACACTATAAGCGCCTTGTATTTTCCGCCTATAACGTCCATCGCCGCTTCCACGGGACAGTTGTAGGTTCTTATTTTCTCGATATTCATAAAAAAGCTCCTAAGTATACTTTTTGATAGTATGTCACAAAAAAGACCGTTCTTGCAATCCATCATATTTTGGCTATAATTATAACAGCAGAGACAAAAAAGTCAATCCCCCCGGAGTGCGGACGCGCCTTATGTCCGCGGCCTTAAAACCGGGCGGCAAATACACATCAAAAGGAGATCATATTTATGAAAAAAGAACTTGGCGTACAGCCGTATCTCTTCCCTATGCCCACCTACATGATAGGCACCTACAACGAGGACGGCTCCGTTGACGTTATGATGATGGCGTGGGGCGGCATCTGCGACCTTAAGATGGTGGCTCTGAACCTTGAAGCCGACCACAAGACCGTGGAAAACTTAAAGAAGCGCGGCGCGTTTACTCTTGCGGTGCCCGGCACGGACACGCTTAAGGAGTCGGACTTCTTCGGCATCGCCACGTCGAATAAAATGGCGGATAAATTCGAGCGAAGCGGTCTTCATGCCGTAAAAAGCAGTCATGTCGATGCTCCCGTTATCGAGGAATATCCGCTGACGCTTGAATGCCGCGTTGTTGAATTTCAGAATCAGCCCTACGGCCTTCGCGTGCTGGGCGAGATAGTAAATGTGCTTGCGGACGAAAGCGTGCTTGACGAAAAGGGCAAGATAGACGCGGGCAGACTCAACGCCTTCGCCTTTGACCAGATGCGTCACGACTACTATGCCATAGGCGATGTTGTGGGCAAGGCCTGGAACGCTGGCGCGGGACTGATGAAGAAGTAAGCCTGAAAGCAAGAAAAACGCCGGAGACCATGAGTCTTTCGGCGTTTTTGGCACCCCCTGCGAGAATCGAACTCACAACTAACCCTTAGGAGTCTTGGCCCTGAACATGCCGGTTGATGTCCGCTGAGTGCGTTTGTGTGCAGTAATTACGCGGTATTTTCTCATGTTCGAGTGCCGCTATGTACGTCTGAAATCCGCTATTTTCATTAGAAATCCAGTG
>JAFOLN010000029.1 GCA_017419325.1 Clostridia bacterium | reverse complement strand
TATTCATAATACATTCCTCCGTTTCTTCTCGCTTAAGTGTATTTTGCTTATGCGAAAAAGCGTTATTTTATATTTTTTTCATGTTCCGGCTTAGAAGAACGAACCTGCGGTTTAAATGAGTCCGTTCTGTCCCGAAATTCATTTGATATCTAAATCTTCTGCGTCAAAGCCAAATACTTTTAGTTTTTCCTTTGTTGTTCTGATCTGATACACGATCTCTTTTTGGGGATTGTCCGATGTTATGATCCTCTGTAAGCTTACATACCAATCTATCAGATCTAATAGACGCATGTAATCATCTGGGTGCATGCTGCTTTCTCCTTTCCGTGAATGCTTCTTTCTTTTAGGCGCTGATGGATTTATCATATTGTGTAACACCTCCTTATATCGGGTTTTGTCAAATTGAACCTGTCTCTCATTCGAACAACTTTGTTCACAGGGTGTGATTAGCCGCTTTTCACATTGTCTCGCCGCCCTGTTCCTTAATACACTTTGTTTTTTCTGCGCATGACTTATCACGAGTAATACATATTCTTTTAATAAGAGTTTGGCGAAATATCGGGCGTGTTTACTTCAATACCCGGATTGTGAAATGTCGCAAAAAAAGCGCGTCTGCGTTCATTCCCATCCGCAAAAATCCCGTTCTCATCGAAAATATATAAATTACACAAAAATATTATCTTTTTTTATTGAATAATGGTAAAGATTATATTATAATGATTAAGTGCTGTTATGAAATTACCGCTTGCGGCACATGCGGCCGCTATAATATCTTTATGCGGTCATATTTGAAAGGAGAGTTATTTATAATGAAACAATACCCGGTCGAAAAGCTCAGAAATGTAGCCGTTATGGGACACGGCGGTGACGGAAAGTCCTCACTTATCGAACATATTCTTTTTCATACGAAGGCGATTGACAGACTGGGAAAGATTGCTGACGGCAACACGACTTCGGACTTTGACCCCGAGGAAATAAAGAGAACCATTTCCATATCCACCTCAATACTTCCCGTTGAACACGACGGATATAAAATAAACTTCCTTGACACTCCCGGATACTTTGACTTTGTAGGCGAAGTTGCGGAGGGCGTTCGCGTTTCCGACGCCGCACTCATTGTGCTCAGCGCAAAATCCGGCGTGGAAGTCGGTACCCGCAAGGCGTACAAGCTGGCAGTCAAGAACAATCTGCCCACCATGTTCGTTGTAAACAAGATGGACGAGGAAAACGCTGACTTCTATGCATCCCTCGACAGCCTCCGCGATAACTTCGGCGTTAAGGTATGCCCCATTTCCATACCGATTATTGAAAATGAAAAGTTCGTAGGCGTTGTTGACTGCATCCGTATGAAGGCAAGACGCTTCGAGGGCGGCAAGGTCATCGATATCGACATCCCCGACAGCATGCAGGAGCATATCGAGCCCGTGCGCAACATGCTCATGGAGTCCGTTGCAGAGTCGAGCGACGAGCTTATGGAAAAATTCTTCGACGGCGAAGAGTTCACCGCAGACGAGATAGACAACGCTCTTAAGAACGGCGTAAGAGAGGCTTCCATACTGCCCGTGCTCTGCTCCTCCGCAGTAACCGGCGGCGGCATCCCGAGCCTCCTCGCAAACATAGAAAGCTACTTCCCCTCCCCCGCAGAATCGAAGCCCGAGATCGCGCTCGACGCAAAGGATGAGGAAGTTGAAGTTCCCGCAAATGCGGCTGATCCCGCAAGCGCACTCGTATTCAAGACGGTTGCCGACCCGTTCGTAGGCAAGCTTTCATACTTCAAGGTAATGAGCGGCACCGTTAAGGCAAACTCCGAGCTTTACAACACGAGAGCCGGAGCAAGCGAAAAGATAGGCCGTATCTTCTTCGTTCGCGGCAAGAAGCAGGTCGAGACCACCGAGGTAGGCCTTGGCGACATCGGCGCCGTTACGAAGCTCGGCAAGACCGTGACCGGCGACACGCTCTGCGCGTCCTCGCGTCAGATAAAGTTCGAGGGCATCGACTTCCCGAAGCCGTCGCTTTCGCTTGCAATCGTTCCGAAGGCAAAGGGCGACGAGGAAAAGATAGCTTCCGGTCTTACGAGACTTTCGGAAGAGGATTCCACCTTCTCCACCTACAACAACCCCGAAACGCGTCAGCTCGTTATCTCCGGCGTGGGCGACGTTCAGCTTGACGTTATAATCTCGAAGCTCAAGAGCAAGTTCGGCGTTGAGGCTGAGCTTATCGAGCCCAGAGTTGCATACCGCGAGACCATCCGCAAGACGGCGGAGGCCGAAGGCAAGCATAAGAAGCAGTCCGGCGGCGCAGGTCAGTTCGGCGTTGTTCAGATACGCTTTGAGCCTATCACCGACGGTTCGTCCGACTTTGAGTTCGTAAACGCCATCGTAGGCGGCGTTGTTCCGAAGGAATTTATCCCCGCCGTTGAAAAGGGTCTGCGCGAGAGCATGCAGCACGGCGTACTTGCAGGCTATCCCATGGTAGGCGTTAAGGCTACGCTGTTCGACGGCAAGTATCACCCCGTTGACAGTAAGGAAGTTGCGTTCAAGTCCGCTGCAAGACTGTCCTATAAGGCAGCCTGCGCACAGGCAAGCCCCGTACTCCTTGAGCCCATAGGCAAGGCTGAGGTTCATATCCCCGACGATTACATGGGCGACGTTATCGGCGACATGAACAAGCGCCGCGGTCAGATACTCGGTATGGACAAGGATGCCGACGGCATGAGCGTTGTAAGCGCATACGTTCCCATGAGCGAGATGCACACCTACGCAATAGACCTTCGCTCCATGACCCGCGGTCAGGGCGACTTCACCATTGAATTCGACCGCTATGAGCAGGTTCCGGATTCCGCGGCTCAGAAGATCATCGCTGACGCTAAGTTCGTTGACGAGGAAGAATAATCCGTTATCTATGATAATAACGGGCGGCAACGTGATGTTGCCGCCCGTTTTCTGTTATTTCGTCTTCTCTACTGCCTTTAAGAACTCCTCCGTCGTGCCCCTCGGACCGCGAACCGTTTTTATGCCGATGCTTCCAAGCCACTTGAATGTGAACTTGTCCGGCGGATAAGTCTTAAGCCTCTTTATTTTCATTATATATCTTATCTTTACGTTCTTGTCGCTGTAATCGTAGGGGATGTTCGTCTCGGTCACGAGGCATTTGTACCTTACGGCCGACGTGGGCGCGCCCACATACATATATACGACGTCGCCTTTTTTGTTGCCCTTCCCCTGCTTCCAT
>JAFOLN010000232.1 GCA_017419325.1 Clostridia bacterium | reverse complement strand
GCCTCATAGCTTACGCGAGCCGCATTTCCCGTGACCTCAAGTCCCGCGATGCGGTAGTCGTCGCCGGCCGACGAGACCTCCGAGCTTAAGGCGCCCGATATTGTGTCGGCAAGCAGCGCGGTAACGCCGTCGGAGCCGGACACCTCGGGGGCGAGCATGGGCGCTCCCGCGTCGGACGCGCCCTGTGCGCCTAAGGCGGCGCCGTCGTCCGCGAAGGCCAGCGGAGCCATGGCGAAAATGAGCGCCGCCGCGAGAATTAAAGCGACGGTTCTTTTAAAGCCGTTCTTCATTGATGTGTACCTCCTGTGTAAAGAGTTTTATTTCGAATCGTATCAGACCCTCCCGCATATTAAAGCGCGGGCGGCTAAATATTTTCGGGCTTTTTCTTAAAGGCGTCGGGGCTTACGGAAACGTCTGGGCCGTATACCACCTCGGTGAGCTGATCGCAGCCGCCGAAGGCCCATGCGTGTATCTTTTTAAGCCCATTGCCGCACACGACGCGCCGAAGGCTTTTACAGTCCTTGAAGGCAAAGGGCGGGATGGAGACGACCCCGTCGGGGAGGATTATTTCCTCAAAGCCGCTTCTTGCGAAGGTGTGACCCCACAGATTTCGAAGGGAGGAGGGCAGCTTTATGCTTTTAAGGCTTTTGCAGCCGTCGAAAACAAGCTCGCCCATATCGGTCACGCTGTCGGGCAGCGTGACGGAGACTATCTCCTCATGGCCGCGAAAAAGGTCGTCGTAAATTACCGTAACGCTCTGCCCCCAATGCACGTCGGGCACCGTGACGGCGGGCTCGTCGCCCTTATATCTCATAACGCAGTAGGTGTCGTCCTCTATCTGTTTATATGTAAATTCCTGCATGACGCTCCTCCGAATTTTTAACTTCTTATATTTTATTATTATACATTTCGCTGTATAAACTGTCAATTTTATAAGCCTTTTACGTCGTTTTCAAAGTTTGAAAAAAGCGTTTTCGGTGGTACAATATAAAGGACGACAATAAAAAAGACCGCGGCGGCTTCACGGACGCGGTCTTTCGGAGTGTTATGTAAATGACAGGCAGACAAAATATAAGCAAAGAAGAGCTGTTCGCGCGCACACCCGTGCCGAAGGCGCTTTTTACGATGGCGATACCCACCATAATAAGCCAGATAATCAATCTCGTCTACAATATGGTGGACACCTTCTTCATCGGGCGCACGGGCAATTCTTATATGATAGCGGCCACCACCATCACGCTTACCATGGTCATGATGTGCGTGGCGCTTGCGAACCTTTTCGGCATAGGCGGCGGAAGCCAGGTTGCGCGCCTCATGGGAAGGGGAGATCACGAAACGGCGAAAAAGGTGAGCGCCTTCGCCGTATACGGAGCCATAGCCATCGCCCTCGTTTATTCGCTTCTCATAGGGCTGTTTCTTGACCCGGTGCTCATATTCTTAGGCGCGTCCGACGCGACCATCGATTACGCGAGAAGCTACGCGATTATAGTCATAGTAATAGGCGGCCTTCCGGGCATACTGTCCATGTCGCTTGCCCATCTTTTAAGGAACGCGGGCTTTTCCGCGCAGGCAAGCGTGGGGCTCAGCATGGGAAGCATTTTAAACTGCGCCCTCGACCCGCTTTTTATGTTCGTAATCCTGCCGAAGGGGCAGGAGGTGACGGGCGCGGCGCTGGCAACGGCCCTTTCGGGCACGGCGGCCTGCGTTTATCTCATATTCGCCTATATCCGCGCGGGGCGCACCTCTCCGCTGGGTCTAAGCTTTAAGGGCGCGCTGTCGCTTCCGAAGGAGCAGATAAGGGCCGTGTTCGCCGTGGGCGTGCCCTCGGCCATTCTTACGGGGCTTTTCGACCTTGCAAACATCTGCGTAAACATCCTTGCGGCGGCGCATAACGACCTCGTGCTTGCGGGCATGGGCATCGTCATGAAGGTGGAAAGGATACCTAACGCCGTAAACATCGGCATATGTCAGGGCATGCTGCCAATTGTCGCCTTCAACTTCGCCTCGGGCGACCATGAGCGCATGAAAAGCGTGATAAAGACGGCGAGGAATACGGGGCTTATTGTGTCGGTAATATGCATAGTCTTCTTTGAGATATTCGCCGCGCCGTCGTCGGAGCTGTTTTTAAGCACCACGGCTGGGGACATGAAGTCAGCGGCGCTTACGGTGTCGCTTGCGACGCTCTTTTTAAGGATACGCGCCGCGGCGTCGCCCGTGCAGTTCCTTAACTATCACACCTCCTACTGCATGCAGGCCATGGGCAACGGAAAGTATACGATGCTCCACGCCTTCGTAAGGGAGCTTGTGTTCTACATACCGCTTATGTTCCTTTTGGACTTTATGTTCGCCGAAACGGGACTTGCGGCGGCTCTGCCCGCGGGCGAGGCCTGCGGCGCGATGTTCGCGCTGTATCTTCTGCACCGCATGCTTACGGGGAAGTATAAAAAGCGGGGCGCGTAGGCGCTTTACGGAGGGAGCATGACTGAGAGGATAATAAGCCTTTTGATAGGCTATCTTTTGGGCTGTATCATAACGGCGGACATAGTGGCGCGAAGGCTCACGGGGCACGACGCCTCGCATATAGGCGGAAGCGGGAACCCCGGCATGGCGAACATGACGGGGCGGCTCGGCATAAAGGCGGGGCTTATTACGCTTTCGGGCGACCTTTTAAAGTGCGTCCTTTCGGGCGCGCTCTCATACTGGCTCTTTTCTGACGCGGGGCGCATAGTCCTTCTTTACGCGGGGCTCGGCGCGACGCTTGGGCACGATTTCCCGTTCTGGCGCGGATTTCGCGGCGGGAAGGGCGTTGCCGCAACGTCAATGGCAGTTGCGCTCTATTCATTTCCGCTCGGAGTCGCGGCGAACATCGCAGGCATGGCCTCGGTGTTCGCCTCAAAGTATCTTTGCATAGGCGGCCCCGTCATACCCGCGGCCTTCGCCGTGTTTATGATGATGACGGGACGGCGGGAGGCCGCCCTGCTGTCGGCGGCGCTTACGCTTCTTTCGATACTGAAGCACCGGCGCGATATCGCGGGCATACGGCGGGGCGCGACGAAAAAGACGGACGTTTTAAAAATTATGGGCGAAAAGCTAAAAGGACGGAAAGAATGACATGAAAAGAAAGAGCATACTCGCGCTCGGCGCGTCAAACACCTTCGGCTACGACCCCCGCTCATACCTCGGCTCCCGCTACCCGCGTGACGTGCGCTGGACGGGAATCCTTTCGGGCGAGGGGTACGACGTGATAAACTACGGCCATAACGGCCTTATGATACCGCCGGAGCGGGACTTTAAGGGGCTTTCCGAGCTTATAAAAAGCCGCCTTCCGGTTGACATAATAACCGTGATGCTTGGCACGAACGACCTGCTTCAGGGGCTTAAGGCTTCGGAGACCGCCGCGCGGATGGAGACGTTCCTTCGTTTCGTAAAGATTACGGCGGGGGACGCGGAGGTCATCCTCATAGCGACGCCTGCGATGAAGCGGGGCGAGTGGGTGCAGACCAAGACGCTTATAGAAGAGTCGGCGCGTCTTTCGCCGATGTACCGCGCGCTCTGCGAAAAGCTCGGCGTCACGTTCCTCGACGCGGGCGAGTGGGGCGTGGAGCTTTCATACGACGGCGTACACTTTTCAGAGGAGGGTCACGCGGCCTTCGCCAGGGGGCTTATGGAGTATCTGTCCCGAAAATGAGAGAAACCGTGAAAAATGTATCATAATGAGAGAAAACTACGGGATTGCATATTGAAAATGGAGCATTTTTCCTGCATCCTTATAAATATAAATTGTGCGCGATAAAATAGGATACAAAATAAGGACGGAGGTTTGAAATTATGAAGATAGCTGTTTTAAACGGAAGCCCCAGATAGGAAAACACCGCGCTATGGCAGAGGCTTTCCGTCAGGGCGCGGAGAGCGCGGGACATGAGGTAAAGGTGCTCCATGTGGGCAGGATGAAGATAGCGGGCTGTCTGGGCTGTGAGTACTGCCACGGCAAGGGCGAGGGCAAGTGCGTACAGAAGGACGATATGGAGCAGGTAATCGACGCTTATAAGTGGGCGGATATGGTTGTTTTTGCATCTCCTATATACTATTCAACGGTGACCGCTCAGCTTCACG
>JAFOLN010000231.1 GCA_017419325.1 Clostridia bacterium | reverse complement strand
CGAATTTCGTGTCCCAGTGCGTTTATACCGGGTGCCGTGTCATGAACCGTACCCCCGTATACGGCTGGTACTACGATTCCGCCGACGACAGGACGGCGTCCTGGAGCGGGGTCGAGTATTTTTATAACTTCATCACAACGAACGAGGGCGAAGGCCCTTTCGGACGCGTCGTTCCCGTAAGGCTCGCCATGACGGGAGACGTGGTGCAGCTTGGCGACGAGCGGGGGCGCTTTTACCACAGCCTTATAATAGCATATATCTCCGGCGAGGCCGATTTTGACACCGTCCGCGTCTGCGCCCACGACTTTGACGCGAACCTGAAGCTTCTATCCTCCTACTCCTTCGCCGAGGCGCGCTTTATTCATATCGAGGGAGCGAGGGTTCAGCCGCTGACCGAATCGCGGTCGTCAAGATACAGCATAAGAAGCGCAAGCGTGCCAAGCGCCGATAAAGCGCCGTCGTCACCGTCTTTAGGGGAAGCTTCCGTTTCGCCGCGTGAGGCTATGTGGAACGTAATGGGGCTTTTTTCTTCATCGATGGCGGGCGCGTAAGCGTCCGCCGCGTCATCGGAGCCGCCTTTTTGCGCAGGAGCATCGGCAGGCGCGTTCTTTGCGGCGGCCTCCTCGGCATACTGCGCATACTCCTCCCCCGTGAACGCCGACGCGCAAATCTGCTCGCGGCCGTTCTGCTTTTTTGTTATGAATACGGCGTCAAAAAGGCCCCGCGTTTCAAAGACGAGGCCGCCGTTTTCCGAAATGATGCCGCAGTAGGCGCGCGCCCCGTCCTCCTTTGTAAGATATGCCCTCATGATATCCGAAACGTCGGATGAAATCCTTATATGTATATGCGTGCCGCCGTTGTCGGTCTCGAATTTTACGGTTCCTGTCAAGCTGCCCGAAAGAGTAAGATACTTTTTTATATACATAAACATCGTCCTTCCATAAGAAAAAATAAAAGCCTCATAATAAATATGAGACTTTTATGATGTTTATTCTTTAAAAAGCGTCAGTTCACGACCTTGTAGCCGCCCTTTATCATTATATATCCGTCCCCCGTCATCCTGATGCCGCGTCCGTCCTCCCTCGGGATTATGTAAACATGGTTCGGGGAGATGGTCACGTTTCCGGGCAGATCGATGCCGCCTGTCGTATCAACGAGGCCGTTCTGACCGGGGCATACGGAAACGGCGGTGCCGCTTCTGAGTATTATCTGCGCGCCCTCGCTGCCCAGAATGGTCTGTCCGCGGGATACCTGTATCGCCTTATAGGAGTCAGAGGACGCGGAGCTCTGACCGCCGAGAGAGGAAATCTTTGCGTCGATGCGTTTGTCCACGTCGGACATTACATCCTGCTTGAATACGCCGGTAAGATAGCTTAAGCTCACCAGCGGGTCGTCGCTGCTTCCCGCGTCAGCCAGGACTATGTACCCGGCGGTGAGAGCCGAAAAAAGCATTGCGGCTATAACTACCATTACTATCCCTTTTCTTTTTTTCATGTTTTTAACCTCCGAACATTTATATTACGGCTCGTCGTTCAAGCCGAAGCTTATGCATATCGCCGTATTTATCTTCTGCATGAACTCAAAGTCAAGCTTGCCTATCTTTTCCTTAAGCCTGCGCTTGTCTATCGTCCTTATCTGTTCAAGAAGTATTACGGAATCCTTCTGAAGCCCGAACTCCTCGCGTGATATCTCTATATGCGTGGGCAGCTTTGCCTTGTTTATCTGCGAGGTTATGGCCGCCGCGATGACGGTGGGGCTGTATTTGTTGCCTATGTTGTTCTGCACTATGACAACCGGCCTCACGCCGCCCTGCTCGCTTCCCACGACCGGACTTAAGTCAGCGTAATATATTTCTCCTCTTCTTACTATCACAATATTCACACTCCGGCTAAATACTCCTCCGATGAAAGCTGCGCTTCGTTATCGAAGGCAACGGCCTCTTCGGCCATCTGTGTATTTATTGTACCCATATATGCGTACCCTTTAATCATGTTTTTTTCATGATTGGATAATTTTTTTTCAAAGAGAGAACGTTCTATCAAAAGCTCCATGACTTCCTCCGCTGTAAGCCC
Organism: Clostridia bacterium; assembly: GCA_017419325.1. GTDB lineage: Bacteria > Bacillota > Clostridia > Oscillospirales > RGIG577 > RGIG577. The sequence continues at coordinate 6,364 of JAFOLN010000231.1, read as the reverse complement.
AAGCTCACAAGCAAGATCCCTTGCCGCCGACATGGTTTCCCCGGTCAAACTTAAAACGATCCTTACTTTTTCATCCATCAGGAAGCGCCTCCGATATATTATATTACGGCATATGAATATATGTGCCGCTGTAAATAAGTATACATAATATCGATATCGCCGTCAATGTCAGTTAATGCCGCCCTCAATGTAATTAAGGTACCCGGCTTCGCGGCCGTTTAAGATGTATACACGCGGCACGCGCTTTCCTATCTGGCATATCACCTCATAGCCGATGGTGCCAAGGTATTCCGCTATCTTGCAGGCGGAGATGAAGTGGTCGCCGTCGTGGCCGAAGATGGTGACGATGCTCGAAGTGCTCACGTCCTTTATGTTTGAAACGTCCACCATGCACTGATCCATGCACACGCGCCCCACAACGCTTGCGCTGCAGCCGTTTATAAGCACATCCGCGCCGTTTGAGAATATGCGCGAAAAGCCGTCGGCATAGCCTATGGGCAGCGTGGCCAGACGTACCTTTTTGGGCGCGGTATATATGCGGCCGTAGCTTACGGGGGTGTTTTCCTCTATCTCCTTTATATAAGATATGGCGGTCTTAAGCTCCATTGCGGGGCGAAGATCGTACTTTTCTATCGATTCCAGCTTGTTGTCCGGCGGCAGACCGTAAAGGATGATGCCGGGGCGCACTATGTCAAGGTGCATATCGGGATAATTCATAAGCCCCGCGCTGTTGCAGCAGTGGCGAAGCCCCACGTTTATGCCGCGGCTCTCAAGCGTGTCGCAGAAGTACATGAAGAGCTCGAACTGGCGGCGCGTAAACGACGGGTCCTCGTCGGCCACGGCAAAATGCGTGAATATGCCGTCGAACAGAAGCCCCGGAAGGGCGTATATACGCTGGGCTTCGTCTATCGCTCCCATGTCCCTCGATTTGTCCTGATACATCATGCCGAGCCTGCTCATGCCCGTGTCAAGCTTTAAATGCACGGTAAGCTTCTTCCCCAGCCATTCGGCCGCGTCGGAGAACTTCTTTGCGGCGTCATATGTATATACGGTCTGCATTATGTCGTATTCGATAAGCTCCGGCGCGCATTCGTAGGGCGTATAGCCTAAAATAAGTATCGGTGCGGTTATGCCGCCGTGGCGGAGCTGGCGCGCCTCGTCGAGATTCGATACGCCGAACAGGTCGGCGCCCATATCGGACAGCACGCGCGACGTCTGCACCGCGCCGTGGCCGTAGCCGTCGGCCTTTACGATGGCCATTATCTTCGTTCCCGGCGAAGTGAGCTTTCTTATAACGCTGTAATTATGCTTTATGTCGTCGAGGCTTACATCGGCCCAGACGCGCTTTAAAAATGAATTTTTATGCTTCATAAAAATATTTACCTTCTAAACCTTATATTATAGACCGAAACGATCTCATTTGTCGTATTTAATCAGAGCCTTGGGCAGATTGTTCGTTATATCCGATGCTATAAGCGCATATTCGCCCAGATGCGACGCGGCTATGTCGCCCGCGCGTCCGTGGATGAACGCTCCGGCCACCGCCGCCGCAAGCGGCCTTATCCCCTGCGCACAGAAGGATGAGATAATGCCCGCAAGCACGTCGCCGCTTCCCGCGGTGGCCATGCCGGGGTTTCCGGTGGAGTTTATATAAATCATGCCCTCGGGAGACGCCACAACGGTGCGCGCGCCCTTTAAAACGACGGTGACGCCGTATTCGGCGGCGAATCTTCTTGCGCTGCCTACGCGGTCGGCCTCCACCTCCTCCACGGTAAGCCCGCAAAGGCGCGAAAACTCCTTCGGATGGGGCGTAAGTATTACATCGGAGGACTTATTTTTAAGTATGTCGATATCGCCGGAAAGCGCGTTGAGTCCGTCGGCGTCGATTACAACAGGCTTGCCCGCGTTTCGCACGATGTTTCTCACGTTTTCCCGCGTGTCCTCGCAGTCGCCCATGCCGCATCCGATAAGCACGGCGGACTGCGTTTTTGCCTTCTCGATGAGACTGTCGCCGTTTTCTTTTGAGATACGGCCCTCCGCGTTTTCCGCAAGTGGCATCGTTATCGTTTCAATTATATTCGGCGCCGCCACGGGATATGCCGATTCGGGCAGAGCAAGTGTAACGAGCCCCGCGCCGCTTCGAAGCGACGCTCTTGACGCGAGCACCGCAGCGCCCGCCATGCCCTTTGAGCCCGCTATGATAAGAAGCCTGCCGTAGTCGCCCTTGTTTGTATTCTTCTCTCTCGGACGTATTATCTTGTCGATAAGCCTGTCGTCCGTTTCGTATATCTTCATCGCGCCTGCGTCGACGTCGGAGCGTTTTATGCCGATATCCGCTATAACGAGCCTGCCCATCATGTCGATGCAGGGATAGGTCACATGGCATATCTTTTTGAACGCGAACGTAACCGTAAGGTCGGCGCGGACAGCGCCGCCCATTATCTGCCCCGTGTCTGCGTTTATGCCGCTGGGCAGATCCACCGCCACTGTATACGCGGGGGATTCGTTTATCATTTCCACCGCCGTAAGATGGTCGCCCGCAAGGGGCTTGTTTAAGCCCGTGCCGAATATGGCGTCCACAATGCAGACGCAGTTTTTCGGGAATTTATTATTCATTTCGGAGACGGAATATGTGCCCATGCCCGTAAGGCAGTAAAGCTCGTATGCCCGCTTCGCGTCGCCCGTGAGCTTCGCCGGGTCGGACACGCTCACGACCGTTATCTTCGCTCCGCGTTCCCACAGCATGTATGCGATGACGTAGCCGTCGCCCGCATTGTTGCCGCTGCCGCAGAATATGACCATCGGCTTTGTCCTTACGTCGGAGTTGAAATGCTCCATTATTGTGTCAAGAACGCCCGAAGCCGCGTTCTGCATAAGGTCGAAGCCGGAAAGCCTGCCGCTTAACATGACGTCGCCCTCAATTTTTCTCATCTGTGCCCGACTTACAACGTACATAAGAACGCCTCCCTCTTATCTGTCCTTCTTTTGTGCTACAACCACGGCTCCGGCCGCGGTATCGGTATGTGTCAAGCTTAAAAAAAACTCGGCGCAAAGCTTTTCGGCCGCCTCCCCGGCGCGTCCCGAAAGCACAAGATACGGCGCGCCGAGCTCGTTGTGCTCAACCGTCACGGACGAAAGCGCCATACCGCGAAAGCCCGTGCCCAGCGCCTTTGAAAAGGCCTCCTTTGCCGCGAACATCGCCGCCGCGCTTTGTGCCGCGCCCTTCCCCTGCGCCTTTATATACTTCTGCTCCGATTCGGAGTAGACCTTATTAAGAAAACGCGGGTCTTCAATGAGCCTTGCCACTCTTTCTATGTCAACAAGATCGATGCCGACGCCGATAATCATAAGCTTCCTCCGAAAAAGACCGCATTCCGGGAATTATGTAAATGCGGTTTATAAATTTCATATTATTTTATCATACAATCGCGTGTTCGTCAAATTTAAGTCCGCGCCCAAAAAAAGAAACGCGGCGCCGCTTTTTTTATTGACAACCCAAAGAAAGAATAGTATTATATTGTAGATAATGTATCGACTGTGACGGCACATATAAGCGGAAGCATTTTTGCGGTCAAGAGAAAAAACGTCCGGGGCTGAGAGCGTTTTTCCGCGGCTTTTGTGAAATTTCATGCCTGAGTCGCCCCTCTGAACGAGCGTTTCAAGTAGGTCGGGCCGTATCCGCCGCGTTAAGGCGGAGTCTTTATGAGACGACTGAGATTTCGCCGAAGCGCGAAAATTAGGGTGGTACCGCGCATATCATGCGCCCCTATGCGATATATCGCATGGGGATTTTTTAATTTACAAATAAATATTTAATTATTTTTGAGGTGAAAGCAATATGAAAGAAAAACTTCTTGGCATGCATGAGAAGGTAAAAGCCGATCTTGAAAAAGTAACAACGCCGGCTGAGCTTGAGAATATCCGCGTAAGTTATCTCGGCAAAAAGGGCGAGCTTACGGCGATACTTCGCCAGATGGGTCAGCTTTCCGCCGAGGAGCGTCCCGCTATGGGCAAGATAGCCAACGAGGTGCGCGCAAAGATAGAGGCGGACATTGAGGAAAAGAAGGAAAAGCTGTCCGCGCTCCTTATAGAGCAGCGCTTAAAGTCTGAGACCATTGACGTGACCATGCCGGGCCGCGTTCATTCGGTTGGCAAGAAAAACCCCTTGACCCAGGTGCTTGACGAGCTTTACGACATATTCCTCGGCATGGGCTTCTCCATAGCGACGGGCCCCGAGATCGAGTATACATACTATAACTTCGACGCTCTGAACATTCCGGCGGATCATCCGTCCCGCGATGTTGCGGACACGTTCTATATAACGGACAGCATAGTGCTTCGCACTCAGACCTCGCCCGTTCAGATACGCACGATGGAGAACATGAAGCCGCCCATAAAGATAATAGCTCCCGGCCGCGTTTACCGCTCCGACGCCGTGGACGCTACCCATTCCCCCGTGTTCCATCAGATAGAGGGCCTCGTTGTGGACAAGGGCGTTACCATGGCGGACCTTAAAGGCACCCTCGAGGTTTTCGCAAAGTCGCTTTACGGCGACGATACGGCCGTAAGGTTCAGACCCCACAACTTCCCCTTCACGGAGCCGTCGGCCGAGATGGATATACGCTGCTTCGCCTGCGGCGGCAAGGGCTGCTCCCTTTGCAAGAACGAAGGCTGGATAGAGATACTGGGCAGCGGCATGGTGCATCCCAACGTGCTTAAGAACTGCGGCCTCGACCCGGAGGAATATTCGGGATTTGCCTTCGGCATCGGTCTTGAGCGTATCGTTATGAGAAAGTTCAACATAAACGACCTGAGGCTTTTCTACGAAAACGATCTGAGATTTTTGAATCAGTTTTAATTTGGGAGGTAGTGCAGCATGAAAACACCGTTAAGCTGGATAAATGATTACGTACAGGTTACAGATATAGAAGCGCGCGAGTTCTGCGAGGCCATGACCATGTCGGGCTCGAAGGTGGAGTCCTTTGAATCGACGGGCGACTCCATACAGAACGTTGTTATAGCAAAGATATTAAAGATAGAGAAGCATCCTAACGCCGACAAGCTCGTTATATGCAGCATGGACGTGGGCAAGGGCGAGCCGGTTCAGATAATCACGGGCGCAACTAACGTGAGCGAGGGCAACATCGTTCCCGCAGCGCTGGACGGAGCGAAGCTCCCCGGCGGAAAGTCCATAAAGAAGAGCAAGATGCGCGGCGTTGAGTCCTTCGGCATGCTCTGCTCCGTGGGCGAGCTTGAGCTGAGCGTTGACGACTTCCCCGGCGCCATCGAGGACGGCATCCTCATACTTGACGACTCCTACACCGTAGGACAGGACGCAAAGACGGCTCTCGGTCTCGATGAGGTCATCGTGGAATTTGAGATAACGCCGAACCGCCCTGACTGCCTCTGCATGACGGGCATAGGCCGCGAGGCGGCGGCCACGTTCGAGCGTCCCTTTAAGATGCCGAGCTTAAAATATACGCCCGACGCGAATGACAAGATAGAAAACTACATCTCCGCGGAGGTAAAGAATTTCGACCTCTGCCCCAGATATATGCTGAAGGTGGTAAAGGACGTGCGCATAGCGCCCTCCCCCGCATATATACAGAAGCGCCTTATGATGGCCGGCGTGCGCCCCATCAACAATATAGTTGACATAACGAACTATGTAATGCTTGAAATGGGCATCCCGATGCACGCATTCGACCACAGGCTTATAGGCGGAAGCCACATCATAGTAAGAAACGCAGAGGAAGGCGAAAAGATAGTCACCCTCGACGACATAGAGCGCAGCCTCACCTCCGATATGCTCGTTATATGCGACGCTCGTAAGCCCGTTGCCGTTGCCGGCATTATGGGCGGCGAGCACAGCGGAATAAACGACGACACGACTACGATAGTATTCGAGGCCGCAAACTTTAACGGCCACTCCATACGCACCACGTCAAAGGCGCTGGGCCTTCGAAGCGAGGCTTCATCCCGCTTTGAAAAGGGTCTTGACCCCCATATGTGCGCCCTTGCGATAGAGCGCGCCTGCGCGCTTATTGAGGAGTTCGGCGCGGGCAAGGTGGTTTCGGGCACCATAGACTGCTGCGGCGTTGAGAAGACGACCGTGACGGTAAAGCTTGATGCGGACAAGATAAACCGCTTCTTAGGCTCCGACATCCCCCGCGAGGACATGGTGAAGTCGCTTGAGAGGCTCGACTTCAAAGTAGAGGGCGACGACATATACGTTCCCACATTCCGAGCAGACGTGGCGCATTGGGCGGATATCGCGGAGGAGGTAGCCCGCATCTACGGCTACGACAAGATACCCTCATCTCTTTACGCGGGCTCGGGCAGCCAGGCAATGCTCACTCCCCTG
>JAFOLN010000230.1 GCA_017419325.1 Clostridia bacterium | reverse complement strand
GCTCCATTTTCATACGCGTTTCGTTGTCCTCCGTAATCCTGAGGTCAAGTCCCTCGAGGGCATGGGAGGCTTCGGACATGTCCGCGACGGCAGCGGTGCGCTCCTCTTCGCTCATGGCGCGGATGGCCGCTATCTGCTCGCTGTCGTCGGGCACGTCGCCGAGACCGTTCGCCTTATAGAAGGCGTCGGTCTCAAGGTCGCTTAACTCCTCTGTTGTCATGGATGCCAGCTCCGCGTCGATAGCCGCGTTGTAATCGAATTCAAACTCGAAGCCCTGGAGATAGCCCACATAGAACTCATCAATGCCCCATACGCTGTAATTGCCGGCCTTGTTCTCCTCGATGAGCGTACAGGGAATTGCACGGGTAACGGTATTGTAGCCCTTAAATCCGCTTGAGGCGATGGAGCGGGAATATCCGTACTTCTTCGGGTCCTCTTTATCCCAGAAGGTGTTGCTCTGAGCCCACAGGGCCTGGTATACAAGATTTACGCCGTCCAGCTCGTCGCTGGTGGCATTTTTGACCGTAAAGCGCATCTGATGCTTCTTCCCGGGCCATATCCAGATGTTCTCGCCCGCCAGGTCGGAGAGATTGTCATAGTGCATCTGGTCCGGCTCGTTTTCATCCCAGCTGAGACGGTGGTTCCAGTGCCACCACCACAGGTTGGATACGCGAACGGTGTTGTCCGACCTGCCCTCGGCCAGCGTAAACACCACGGGTTCGGTGGATACGGTCTCACCGTCAAGCGTGCGGTTCGCCCACACCACGTGGATACCCGCGTTGAGGTTGTCCGTAAGACGGATACGAAGCCTGTCGGTCGTGCCGAGACCGAGATGGTTCAGCGCGCCGGCCCCGACGTCGTAGCTGTATACGGGGGTGCCGTTGTCGTAAATGGTGATCTGGTTCTCATCCGGGTTTGTAGAGCGGAAGGCACGAAGGGCCAGATTAAGATACCACGTCGCCTGCGCCTCGGGCTTCGCAAAGCTTAAGCCCTGCTTGTCCAGCTGGTCGGTAATGTATACGGTGCCCGGATTCGTTATGCTGAAAATCTTCACCGGATCCCAGTGGGTAAATTCCAGAGTAGTATATCCCCTGTCGTCTGTCACCGAATTATGGAAATACGTCAGAGACAGATTGAAGCCCGCGCGGTGAGCATAGCTTAAAGGCAGCTCGGCGGTGATGAGTGTCTGGCCGCCTCCCAGATCCGAGGCTGTGTATGCCGTTGTAGCCGAAAGCTCGCTGAACTCCTCTCTGTCCGTCGCGGCGTAGAGGGTCATAGAATCGATCCAGTCCTGACCCATCTGATCCGGGTAGCGCTTCGACAGGGTGCCCACCAGCCGTACGGTGTCCTGGCTGCCCGTGAGCTCAAAGTGGTACGTGAAGGTGTACGGATCAAGAACGCCTGTGAGCAGGGGCTGATTGGGTCTGAGATCCTCAAGGTAAACGGTGGAGTTTGCGTAGGCGTTCACCGTCCTGTGAAGGATCTGACCGCTGTACTGCTTGTTGAAGAAGTAGGTGCTCCAGCCGCCGTCCTTCGGAAGAAGATCCCACAGCTTTTTCGGGTTGGAGCGCAAAAGCTCCGCCATATCCGCCGCGTCTTTCTCCGGAACCATAAAGGCGATCACGGTCCCGCTTCCGCCCGCTTCATTTTTTCCGTAGGGAACGGAGAGCTCTCCACGGCCGTATGCAAAGGTGCACGTCTTTGTGCCCGTGGGGTATGCCAAGAATCCCACGAATTCGCTGTCATCGTCCACGACCGTCGCGCGGAACCAGCCTCCCGCAGTCGCATAGGTGGCGGTAAATACGGCAACCGGGTCGCCGTTTTCGTCCTGTCTTACGGGAACGTAGGCGAAAGCGCCGTTTTTCTCTCTGAACGGAACGCTGAAGCTCTCATCTGCGTAGTCGACCGAGCCGCCTGCGCAGACGTAGATCGATTCGCTTGCGGAGATAACGCCCTCGTGTACCTTCAGAAAGGCCTGACCGTTTACCACGACAGTTTCAAAAACGCCGCTGGAAGCGGGATATGCGTCATGCCCGCCTACCCACAGCTGGGTCGCCGTGAGGAAGCCGCTGTCGACCTTGCTCGTCACCGAATCTCCCGTGCCGAAACGGGGAGTTCCGTCCTCATTTACGGAATTCGGGGTCTGTATCTGCGTTTCCAGACGAATGAGCATCTCGCCGCCGTAGGTCATGGTGGTCTGACCGATGTTCACGTTGCCGTTTTTGGTGACGTTTACCGTCTGAGTGTCCCAGGTGAATGAGCGAAACTCAACCTTTGCGGGAATGTTGTCATAGCACATTACGCTCCACTTGCCCCGGGGACTGGAGTCAAAACCGTATTGCGGAGCAGCGGTAAAGGTGACCGTCTCCGTCCTGCCGCCGCGCTTTATCTCCTGCGTTACGGTGACGGTCGTGGGACGCGGCACAAAGCCGTATGAGGCGCCGCTCGGGTACGTCTTTACGCCCCACACATTTCCGCTTACGGTACGGTAGGTAAAGGGCTTATATGTAAATGCCACGGTCTCGTCCCCCGCCACGGTAAAGCTGTTGTCCGCGGCTGTGCAGGCGCTTATCTCGTCGCTGTCTGAATCAAAGGTGACGTCTGCGGTTCCTTTGGCGCCCACGGGTATCTGACGGAATGTCTGCCCGCTTACGCCCACAAGTTTGCAGTTCGTGCCGTCGGGCGTTTTCATGGTTATATCAACGCGGGCGGAGGGGTTTATCTCCTGTCCCGTAAGACTGCTTGTAAAGCCGCTTGTTGTAACGGTCACGCTGCCAAGCGCGGGCAGGCCGTCAAGCGCTATATCGGCGCCGCGCACAACGTTTACGGTGCCCTTCGCGATATGTCCCGACGCGCCCGTTATCACATAGGAATACTTTCCCGCGGGCAGGTCGCCCAGGGGAACACAATCATGGTTCGCCGCCGTTACAAAGTAAGTGCGGACATTTTTGCCGTTCCGAAGCTCCACCTTTGTTCCGGTATACTGTGCGGGGAGCCCCGTAAGGTTCGAGCG
>JAFOLN010000229.1 GCA_017419325.1 Clostridia bacterium | reverse complement strand
GACGTTTCAAGGCGCGGCGGGTATGTTATATATATGCTCTCCGACCGCGCCCCGGGCGAGGAGCGCCTTTCGCCCGAAGAGGCGCTTTCACGGGCAGAGGAGTATCTTCGCGGGCTCGGCCTTTCTGGCATGACGCCCGGCTATTATATGACGGGCGGCGGCGCGCTTACGGCGAACTTCGCCTGGGAGCAAGGCGGCATAGTATACTACCGCGACCTTGCAAAGGTGACGGTGGCTCTTGACACGGGCGAGGTTACGGGCCTTGACCTTACGGGGTATATAAAAAGCCACGACGAAACCCGCGCCCCGCTTTCGGCGTCGCGCACGGAGGACGACGCGAAGAGCCGCGTAAGCGCCCGCCTTACGCCGACAAACCATAAGCTCGCCGTCATACCCACCGACTTCGGCACGGAGGTGTTCTGCCACGAGTTTTTATGCACAAATTCCGACGGAAGGAAGTACCTCGTCTATATAAACGACGAAACGGGAGAGCAGCAGAAGATATTCATGCTCATGGAATCGGAGAACGGAACGCTCGCCGTATAAGAGGGAAAGGCCGCTTTCATATCCCGAAAAAGGGTGAAAAAGCGGCCTTTTTCCATGTGAGAAGCCTTGAAATCCGGGCAATAACCTTGACATAATCGAAAAAAGTATATAAAATTAAAAGGTATAATGCTATTGATGTACCGATATACTCTTTAGATATTATAAATCATGCCGATTTTACCGTTTTACTGTTTTGGGGATCAAATTTAAGGGAAAGGAAGGTGTTTTGCAATTACAACACTGCATCTGGTAATAGCCATTATTGTGACGGCTGCGGTTTTCGCGCTTGTATTTTTCCATGTCGGTTCGGCATACAGGAAAAAGACGGCGGAGGCTGAGATAGGCAGCGCCGAGACAGAGGCTAAAAGGCTTATTAACGATGCCATAAAAGCGTCGGAAAATAAAAAGCGCGAGATGCTGGTGGAAGCCAAGGAAGAGACACACCAGATAAAGCTCGAGCTTGAAAAAGAATTAAAGGAACGCAGAAGCGAACTGCAAAAACAGGAAAGAAGGATAATGCAAAAGGAGGAGTCCCTCGACAAGAAGATGGACAGCCTCGACAGAAAGAACGAGGTTCTTTCTAAAAAGATACACGAAGCAGAGACAGGAAAAGAAGAAATCGACAACATAAAGAAGCAGCAGATGGCGGAGCTTGAAAGAATCTCCGGCATAACTGCCGAAGAAGCAAAGGAATATCTTTTAAACAACATCGAATCCGAGGTGCGCCATGAAGCGGCCATGAAGATAAAGGATATCGAGACGAGGCTCAAAGAAGAGGCCGACAGCCGCGCGAGAGATATTCTGTCCACTGCGATCCAGAGATGCGCGGCGGATCACGTTTCGGAGGTTACTGTATCGGTAGTACCCTTGCCCAACGATGAAATGAAGGGCAGAATCATAGGAAGAGAAGGCAGAAACATAAGAGCGCTTGAAACGCTGACCGGCGTTGACCTTATAATAGACGACACGCCGGAGACCATAACGGTTTCAAGCTTCGACCCGATACGCAGGGAGATTGCGAGACTGTCGCTTGAAAAGCTCATTTTCGACGGCAGAATACATCCCGCGCGCATCGAGGAAATGGTGGAAAAGGCGCGCAGGGAAGTCGACACCGTAATAAAGCAGGAAGGCGAGCGCGCGATATTCGAGACAGGCATACACGGCATACATCCGGCGCTTATAAAGATACTGGGACGACTCAGGTACCGCACCAGCTACGGACAGAATGTGCTTAACCATTCCATCGAGGTGGCTCACCTTTCGGGGCTTATCGCCGCAGAGATAGGAGCCGACGTTACCGTGGCGAAGAGGGCGGGACTTCTTCATGATATAGGCAAGGCCGTCGATCATGAGATGGAGGGCTCGCATGTAACGCTTGGCGTTGATCTTGCAAAGAAGTATAAGGAGCACGCGGACATCGTTCACGCGATACACGCGCACCACGGCGACATAGAGCCGCAGACCGTCGTAGCCTGCATAGTACAGGCGGCGGACGCGATATCGGCGGCAAGACCCGGCGCAAGACGTGAAAATCTCGAGAATTACATAAAGCGTCTCGAACGCCTCGAGGAGCTTACGAACAGCTTCGACGGAGTTGAAAAGTCGTTTGCCATACAGGCAGGCCGCGAGATACGCGTAGTTGTAAAGCCCGAGTCGATAAACGACGACGATATGGTCATCCTGGCCCGCGACATCGCAAAGAAGATAGAAAACGAACTGGAATATCTCGGACAGATAAAGATAAACATAATACGCGAAACGCGCGTTGTGGATTACGCAAAATAAGAAGAGAAAGAGCATGGAAGATAAAACTTTCATGCTCTTTTAATATTTTTGTTTTTTTACGGGCAGATTTAATATATAATGATATCGGGTGATATTATGTTCAATATACTTGCCGTGGGCGACGTTGTGGGCAGCCGCGGATGCGAGTTCCTCGATTCGCACCTTCGCGCCGTGAAGCGGTACTACAAGGCGGATTTAACGATAGTGAACGGCGAAAACTCCGCGCCGGGAAACGGGATAACGAAAAAATCGGCGGAAAGCCTCTTTCTCGCCGGAGCCGATATAATAACGACGGGCAATCACGTTTTCGCCCGTCAGGAGAGCTACGAATATCTTGACGAGGCGGAGTATATAGTCCGCCCGGCGAATTATCACAGGGACTGCCCCGGAAAGGGCGCGGTCGTGTGGGACGCGGGCAGATTCAAAGTCATGGTGGGGAACCTTGCGGGCACCGTTTTCATGGAGAGCCTCGACAACCCCTTCCTTACGGCCGACAGGCTCATCCGCGAGCATGAGGACTGCAGAATAAAGGTGATAGACTTCCACGCGGAGACCACAAGCGAAAAATGCGCCATGGCGTATTATCTCGACGGCAGGGCAAGCGTGCTTTTCGGCACCCATACCCATGTGCAGACGAACGACGAGTGCATATATCCCGGGGGACTCGGCTATATTACCGACGTCGGGATGACGGGCGGTCAGTTCTCCGCCCTGGGCGTCGACCCGAAGCCCGTGGTGGATAAGTTCATATATAAGATGCCCCGAAGGTTCGTGCCTTCGGAGAACGCGATAGTCATGGATATCGCGGTATTTACGGTGGATGAAACGACGGGGAAGACGGTTGATGTAACAAAGGCGCGCATAAGGTAACGCGGAAAGAAGAAGGCTTTCGCTGCTCCAACCGGGATTTATACAGGAGAAGAGTATGAAAAAGCGGCTGCTTATCATTGGTATCGTAATCATTATCGCCGGTATTCTATCCCTGCTGTTTGCGGGATTGAATCTGTTGGGCTATTACAGCGTGCTTGACGGATCGCCGGGGCTTTACACAAGTCTGCATCAGCGTTCGATCGTTTTTGCCGTCATCGGGATCGTTCTTGCGGTGATCGGAGTGGTGTGCATAAGGGTGCGCAAAAGAAAATAGACGGCGATATTCGCAATCGATTTTAAAGCAAAGGAGAGAGACATATGGCAAAAAACTGTTGTTACTGCGGCAGACCCGTCCAGGATAAGGAGTACGGCACAGTAATCCTGAAGGACGGTCAGCCTGTCTGCAGGGACTGCGCGGACAAGACGCGCATTCTGTATCCCTTTCGGTATACGTACGTGCTGACCAAAAGCACGATCCGTCAGGATGGACCCGCAAGAAAGAGGCGATTTATGATAACATCGTACAACAGCAGCGGATCGATCCGTTAAGGGAAATGATGCCTGAGGAGTTCCGCGCGGCCATGGAAGAATCCATGAAAGCCGCCGAGGCGCAGGCGGCCCGGTATGCCGGCGCGAAAGCAGTGATTGAGGTAGACCATGTGAGAAGGTATTACGCGAATATCGGAACGAAGGAAAAACCGAAATATTCTAAACGAAAACGGTATGGCGTCT
>JAFOLN010000228.1 GCA_017419325.1 Clostridia bacterium | reverse complement strand
TCGCTTGAGACCCTGGGAATGTTCGAAAACAGGCTGTATTTTCAGGGCGGCGTCTATATAGCGCTCAGCGTGGTATTTTGCATATTAGGGGTAATGTGCGGAAAAAAGCTTGCGCTGACGTTAAGATAAAAACACGCGGCGCTCCGTATCCGGAGCGCCGCATAAATATTGCGGATTTGGCGGGTTTTTAAAACCCGCTATACATAAAATTCCTCCAGGTCGTCGAGGCGTATGCACCCGAGACGGCCGCCCTTGTCCCTATACATGGCGCCGCAGTCCACGTTTATGAAGCTGTCCGTCTTGATTATGCGCCCCTCGTACTTCTTTCCGAACTCAAAGGTGGGCGTATGGCCGAAAACGAGGATCTTGTCGTCGTAGAGCTTTTCGCCCGGCTCATGGCTTGAAAGAAGGTAGTCAAAAAGCTTATAATCGCCCAGGTCGCGGTTCTTATCGAAGTCGGAAAGGCCGCTGTGGGTGAGGACGAAGCTTCTGTCCTTAACGTTCAGCTCCTCATAGAGCGTAAACTCCTCAAGGTACTCGCGCACGCTCTCGCGGTCATCCTCGTCAAGGTCAAGATACTGCTCGAACACGGTGCGCCCGCCCGACTTTACAAATTCGGCCAGCGTGTTCATGGTCTGCTCGTCAAGACCCTTGTAAAAATCGTTCTTCCCCGCGTCGGGCGCGATCTTCGATATGCATTCTCCGAAGCGGAACTCCTTATAGCCCATCAGCGGAAAGACGTTGGTGCGCGTCATTAGGTCAAAAAGGAGCGCCATGGGGTCCTCGTCGCCGCCGATAACGTCGCCCGTAAGAAACACCATGTCGGTGCCCTTTAAGTCTATCTTCTGTATAAGCCTCTTCCAGTCGTTGAAACACCCGTTAAGATCTCCGGCAACGTATACCATAAGAATTCACCTCGCAAAAGTAGTCTGTAATTTAATATTACCCACATTCTTTGAAAAAAGCAACAAGACAAATGTCTTTTTCATTTGCTCTGTATGACAAATTCTGATACAATGTAATATATACGTCCGATATGCGCCGTTTTTGAGCTGTTTTCGCATATCGGCAAAGAAACGAACACAAGAAACGAACAACGGAGTGCCGCGGGCCATGAATACGGACAATTTTTTCATACTGCCTAAAATTTCATACGATGTGCTTTCGCGCGCGCCGCTGGACGCCCTTAAGGTGCTTATCCTTCTGGGGCAGTCGCCCGATATGCCGTTTAATGCAATATGCGAAACGCTGGGGCTCGACCGAAGGAGCGTATCGGACGCGCTGTCGTTCTGGCAGAGCGAGAACGTGCTCTCGGAGGCGGATATGCCCCGCGCGTCCGGGGCGCGTGTGCCGCCCACGGCGCAGGCGCTTACAGAAAGCCTTTACAGCGGCAACTTCTCCTTCGCGGTGAAGGAGGCGGAGTCGGTCTGGGGCGCGCTTTCGCGGCGCGAGGTGGACGCGCTCCACATGGCGCATAACGACATGGGGCTTTCAACGGAGGCTATAGTGCTGCTTATCCGCCGGCTGAAGGAGACGGGCAGCGTAAGCCTGCGGCAGTTCGAGCGCGCCGCCCTCGACTGGTCGAAGCGGGGCATAAAGGACGCGGGGGCCGCGGAAAAATACATAAGCGGGCTTGCCCGCTCCGACGAATACGCCGCCCGCGTCGCAAAGACGCTGGGGCTCTCCTTCGAGGCCATGAGCGCGGTCGAACGGCGCACCGCGGGCTCGTGGGAATCGCTTGCGCTTCAGGATGAGGACATTATGAACGCATACAAAAAAAGCCTGCCCTACACGAAGGGCAACAGCCCCATCGCCTACATGAACAAGATACTTATAAAGGACGCGGCGAAAAAGCAGAGCGCGTCGCCCGAAGCGCCGAAGGACGGCGCACAGGCCGTACCGGGCGGCGAAAAAAGACGGTACGACTACGAAAAGATAAGAAAGCGCGACCGTGAATATTTAAAACGGCTCAGGGATGAGGATATATGAGTATAAGATATTCAAAACAGATATTTAAGACGGTAAACGAGGCCTTTGAACAAAAGCGGGCGGCGGCGCTCAGGCGTCAGACGGAGAACCGCGCCGCGGCCGCGAAGAAGGACGCCCGCTTTACGGGAATCGAGCGCGAGCTTGCCCTTACCGTGTCGGAGCTTATAAGCGCGGTGGCAGAAGGGAACGGCGCGGAGGAAAAGACCCGGGCGGCGCGGGAAAAGAATTTGTCTCTTCAGTCGGAGAGGCGCGCCCTTCTTAAAAAATACGGCCTGCCCGATGATTTTCTCGATATAAAATACGAATGCAAAAAATGCGGCGACGAGGGCTTCGCGGGGGCCGAGATGTGCTCCTGCTACGCCGACGCCTTAAAGGCCGAGGCGCACAAGACCTTTAACCTTTCCATACATATGCCGGACGCCACCTTCGAAACCTTTGACACCTCGCTTTACACGGGCGACGCCCCCGAGGACGACATGACGCCTCGGGAGAACGCGGAGCTTGCGTTAAAGGCCTGCCGCAGATTCGTGCGCGATTTTTCAAAATCGGACGAGAACATCCTTTTAACGGGAAAGAACGGGCTCGGAAAGACCCACCTTTCCAGCGCCATTGCCCACGCCCTTATAGACGAGGGCTTCGACGTGGTATACGAAACGGCGGGAGCCATATTTACGCTTATGGAGGACGTGCGCTTCGGGCGCATAAGCGAGGAGGCGCAGTACCGAACCGACAGGCTTTCACAGTGCGACCTTCTTATAATAGACGACCTTGGCAGCGAGTTTACGACGCAGTTCGTGCGCGCCGCGCTATTCTCCGTTGTGAACAGCCGCCTTATGAGCGACAAAAAGATGATAATAAGCACGAACCTTACGCCCGAGGCCATAGGCGAGCTTTACGACGAGCGCGTATATTCCCGCATAGCGGGCCGCTTTACGACGATAGAGCTTTACGGCGACGATATACGCCAGATACTTAAGGAGCGGCGAAGGTAAGCCGAGCCGGGAAATGAACGTGAACGCGGCGCGTGCCGCGTTATAATAAAAAAGATAATAAAGGGGCTGTTTTTTATGAAAAAGAGACGCAGGCGCAGAAGCAAGGGGCCCATTATTGCGATAGTTGTTTTTGCGCTCGTCGTGGGCGTGCTCGTGGCCGTATTTTCCGGTTCGTCCGGCGGCTCGTTTTCCGCCTACACCATTACAGGGGCCGAATATCCGAAAAAAGCCGCGGTCGTTACGGAGGAGAGCGACGCGTATTTCATGAACGCCTTCGTGAACCGCAGCGTGCCTTCGCTCATATGGGGCGTTGACAATAAGAACCGCCTCTGCTCACCGGCGGCCGCGTATACGGAGCTTGCCATGATAGCGGAAGCAACGGGCGGCGAAACGAGGGAGCAGGCTCTTTCGCTCCTCGGTTCCTCCGATATAGAGCAGTCGAGGGCGAGAGCCGAGCATCTGTTCTCGTCCGTATACAGGGATGACGCCGACGGGAAGCGCATACCCGCCGCGTCCATATGGCTTGATGAGGACGTAAATTTCAATAAGGATATGATGAAGACGTTCGCGTCCGTTTATCACGCCTCGTCATTCATCGGCGACCGTGACAAGGGCGCGTACCAGAAGGCGGTGCGCGCATGGATAGAAAAGCAGACGGGCGGAATTTTGCGCGACGGCGGGGAATATGCCCCCTTCGCACAGGGCGCCGACGCGCTCATGATATCCACGCTTACCTTTGACGGCGAGTGGCTCCTTAAGTTCGACGCGGGCGAGACCGCGCCCGCCGTGTTCCACACGCCCGAGGGCGACGTGATGTGCGACTTTATGCGAAACGATAAGTATACGAACGTATATTATGAATTTCCGCAGTTTCGTGCGGTGGCGCAGAGCTACAAGGACGGATGCACCATGTGGTACATACTGCCTAACGAAGGCATAACGCCCGAGTCGCTCCTTGCGGACGATCAGCTAAAGACCTTCCTCACCCCGGCGAAGCGGGAGTACGACCTTAAAAAGGGCACCTTCGTCCTTCGCGTGCCGAAGTTCGACGTGACGTACACCTCCGACCTTGGGCGTTCGCTTCCGGAGCTGGGCGTGACGCTTGCGCTCGACCCCGCCTCGGCCGATTATTCGCCGCTGTGCGAAGATAAGAGCATCTATATCTACGATATAAAGAGCGACATCCGCGTATCGACCGATGAGAACGGAACGAAGGCCTCCGCGGCCGTAAAAGGCAATCCGGAGGAACAGTCCGAATCCGGCGCCGCCGAGTTTACGCTGGACAGACCGTTCATGTTCATGATTTGCAGCCCCGATGACCTGCCGCTCTTTGTAGGCATAATAAACGACCCGACAAAATAACCCCCAAAATAATAAAAGCCGCCCCGCCGGGCGGCTTTTTTGTATGCGAAGCGCATATAAAAAACCTGCTTGTTTAATCCCACTTAACAAACAGCGGGCACCCGGCACCCGGAGCGGCTCGGCCGCGGAGCGCCAGTGGGGATGTAAGTCACCCGACTGATGCCTCATGGCGAAAAGCTTCGAAGACCAAAAGGAGCGCCCTCATTCCGACTATAAATGGCGCGTTTAAAATTTGCATTAAGTAACGCCTCGCGGAAAGGGGCGTAAGCATCGTCCCCGAGAGCGAGGGGCGTGGGGACGGGGGAGCG
>JAFOLN010000227.1 GCA_017419325.1 Clostridia bacterium | reverse complement strand
GCCCGATGAACGGTCATATTCCGATGCGCTTACGAATGAGAGCGTAAGCTGCATCCGCACAGACGATACTATAAAGGTTAGCGGCGGCGTTTCGGGGGATACCCCCGTGTACGCGGCAATGTACGACGAACACGGCAGGATAATATCACTTAAGATGCTCCGCTCGCCCGGCGCGATAGACGCGGGCGGCGCGTATAAGGTGAAGCTTATATGGATGAACGGCGAAAGCCTTACGCCGAAAGGCGAAGCGGCGGAATTTGAGTTAAAGTAAACGACGGTCGAATAAAAGCCCCGCACGGCAAAGCTTTGCCGCGCGGGGTCGTTCTTTTTCTTAATTTCTTACTGAAGCGCGCTGCCGCAGTATTCGCAGCAGCCGGACGCTGTGGGAACGGTCTGCGCGCCGCAGGCGGGACACTTTACGGGGCCCTTCGGGGCGGCGTCCTCGCGGCCTATGTTGCGTACCTCCGTAAGAGCCGCCTTTATCTCACGTCCCATCGCCTCGAACTCGCAGTAGTCAACATTGGTGCGGGGGTCGGGGGCGCGGTCGGCGGTCACGGGGTTGTCGGGGTTTATCTCAACCGAGGAGGGGTTGAGGCTGAAGCGTATCGTATCGAAATAGGGCGTGTTTACCCTTATTACCATATCGAAGTCATAGCTGTATGTATAGCGCGGGGGATTGTAGCTTACGAGGTTTCCCTCTCTGTCCTTTCGCTTCTCCTCGCTGCGGTTCTCGTCGATGTCAAGGTCGCAGCCCGTCACCTGTGAAAAGGCGATAACATCGGGATTTGCTTTCACAAGGTCGCGCTCCCTAGTTACAACGAACTTCTTCGCGTCCTCGTCTATGATAAGCTTCATGTTAGCGCCGAAGGTGCGGGTGGGATTGAAGGCGGCTATTGCTTCCTTGTTCGCCTCGCGGTACTGAAGCTGCTCCTCAATCTCGGCCACGGTGCTTTTTCGTCTGTCGGAGAACCAGGGCGAAAGCTTCGCCGCGCAGTTTTTGCACATATTGCCGTCGTCAAGCTTGCGGTTCCCGAAAAGTCCTATTTCGCCTCCGCATATAGAGCATGATTTCTTACTGAATAATCCCATTGTTGTAACTCCTTTCTCTCTCTTTTATTCTTTCGCTTTTTCTATGTATTCGTAAAGTATGCTTTCTGTTTCATGTAAGACGCCTGCGCCCTCATCGGGGAACTCTCTGTCGCTTGAGAGCACCGTCTCTTTTCCGTCCGCCCGGAACGTCACAACGATGGTGGGAGCGTCGAGGGCTATTAAATCGCTTTCGGGAAGCTCTCCCCAAAAATGCACGCCGCGTTCGGCGTATAAGGTCTTAACGCGATAAAGCGCTTCATACGGCACCGTGAGGCTTTCGTTTATCTCCTCCGCGCCGTAATAGGGCCTTATGCGGAAGGTAAGACGCGCCTCATTGTCTGACAGGGCCTCAAGCGTTATCTCAGCTTCCCCGCCGTCCATGCCGCCGAATGAGCGGTACTCCACCTTAAAGTCCCCGATATCGTCAGGGGAGAGGGCAGGCGGCTTATCGACAGCTCCGTGGATGAGAATAACGGCCGCGGCCAGAGCTGCTGCTATGATGATTACAAGGACAGTCTTCATTCGGGCGCTCATAATAATATCCCTTTATAAGCGGGCATTAAGCCTCTCTTGCGTGCTTTCTTTGTCTGTACTTGTTTAAAAGCTTGTAGGTGTCCTCGAATATCTTCTTTTTGCCCTCGGGGAACTCCATGTTGCTGTAGAACGTGGTGCGCACATACGGCGTTTCGAACTTCACCATCTCGGTGGCCGAACCGTCATCGGGCTCTTCGCTGTAAGGCAGATTGCCCCAGCTTTCCACGTCGTAGGCGAGATAAAGACGCTTGAACTCGTCCATTACCTCCAGCGGGAGGTGATAGCTTTCGTATATTTCGCGCCCCGTTTCCTCGTCAATGCCGTGGGCGTTTAAAACGAAGTCGTAGTCGAGGGTGCGCTTTATGCTTATCTCAAAGTCGCGCTTTTCGGGGCCGCCGTGTACGGTGTATTCGCAGAGGTTTATGTCGAACTCGTCAACGAGCGGCTTGAACTTAAGCATGCCCTTCGCCTTAAGTATAAGTCCCACTACCACTATGATGCCGACAACGACAAACGTATTAAGTATAAATTGATTCATTATCCGCTGACCTCCTCGGTGTCATTATAATGCGTAAAATCGTATACGTATTTGAGATTTGATACCGTTACAACATGGCCGTCCATAAGGCTTATGGAGGGGTTCCATTCAAGCGTTTCGCCGCCGGAGTCGTATACGGTGACGAGCGCGTCGGGCATTATGTCGCTTTTGTTGCACTTAAGTAAAAACGGCGTGCCGCTCTGGCTTTCGTATAAGACGTCGCCGGGCTCTCCCGTGAAGTCGTTCTCCTCGTCTATGTACCATTCGTTTACACGCACCTCCGCGTTCTCATCGCGGGGTATCACAAGATAAAGCTCCTCGCCGTCGGGGACGCATACGAAACGCTCCTTCGGCACGGACAGGAGAAATTCAAAGTCCTCGGCATAGCCGCTTTCGATAAACAGGGAGCTGTAATATCCACGGTATTGCTCAATGTCGTTTGCCGCGCGGTCAACGTATCCCAAGAACACAACGCCGCACATAAAGCCCTCGTCGAACAGCACCTGCCGCTGTATGACCACGGGGTTCCAAAGGCCGTCCGCCTCCGTGTCATATTCGGGGAAGTAGGGGGAGAACACCTCGCCGGACTCGGCGCCGCCGAAGTAAACGCCGTCGGCCGTTCTCTCAAAGGAGGCCCTCACCACCGTCTCGCCGTCGGATAGACAAAGGTCGCTGTACGTCTCGTTGTCGGTGCGCACGCGGACTACGATTTCGCCCGCCTCAAGCGTCATGCTGTCCTTTGACGTGATGCCGTTTTCGTCCAATACGGAGACTTCGAGGTCCGAAAGCAGCTTATAGCTCGTGGGCACGGTCACGGTATAAAATCCGTTCGTGCCTTCGGGCATGCCGCCCTCGGTCACGCGGAAAACATCCCAGCCGCGGTCGGCGGTTATGTCGGAAACGAGCGCGTCAAGCCTCATGGCGCCGGGGTCCGTGGGCACCTCGTGCATTGCGCGGTAGACCTCATCATCGTCGGCCTCGGCTCCCGCGTATATGGCGGGAAGCGCAAGGAGCGTTTCGCCCGCCTTGTTTGCCCGTCCGTCCGAAATGTCGTAAATGAGCGTTATGGGAGTGCCGTCAAGGTCCTGTCCGAATACGTAGATATAATCGCCGCCCGCGGTGTGCATAAGCACGGGCGTCCAGGAGTAGGACTCCGTATCGTCGGTTATGCCGTCGCCGTCAACCGACAAATAAACATCGGTATAGGCGCCGTATTCGTCCGTATCGCCCGAAATTTCTATTCTGTTCAAAGTGCCGTCGCCGCCCGCGTCATAATAGAAGGGAGTAAAGCACGGCAGTGAAACGGCGTAGGCGTCGGGCGCGTCGGCGTACTCATCCGAAAAAAGGTCGGGATAATCCGCGAAGGGGATGGGTACTGCCTGCACGCCGTAGGCATAGGGCGCAATTTCATACGGGTTAAAGTAAAGGGTGACGCCGTTGTAATCGAGCGTCCAGCCGATATATTCGCCGTATTCCTCAAAGTATGCCTCAAGGTCAAGGTCTTCGTAAAACTCCGTGTCGCCGCAGTATTTTTCAAGCTGCTCGCCTGCAATGGAAGGGAGCATGCTCATATCGGCGACAACGTCGGAGAGCTTAAGCTCGCGCCCGCTCTGTGCGTCGAAATTTCTGCCTGTGAGTCCGTACATGCCGTGGGCGCCGCCCGTGAACGACTCATGCTCGTAAAGCAGGCTCAAAACGGCGCTGTCGGCGCGCCTTACGGTGATGTGCTGAGAAATCTCGCATTTTTCAAAGTATTCGCCCATATTTTCCACGTTGTCCGCTGCAAGGACAATGCTTTCATCATATGCGCTCTTCATGTCCGCCTTGTTTTCCTCGGAAAGCGCCGAAAGAGCTTCCGAAAGCTCGGGGTAGGCGGCGGCGCTGTCGTCCGTCAGCGCGGGGACGCAATACTCGCACGTTGAGAGCACCCGTCCGTATTCGTCGTTCCATTCAACGAAGGAGAACTGCTCCAATGTGACATGAAGAAGCTCGCTCGTTTGTACGGGCTCAGCCGGCTTTTGCGCCGCGTCCGCGTCGCTTTTTCCGCCAGAGCAGGAACAAAGTGCGAATACGATAAAGGCCGCAAGCATGATGACAGATATCGCTTTTTTCATATGATACGCCTCCGTATGTAAAGATCGCGCGTGCGTTTTTTTCGTATATATTTCTCTATTGTATATAGTAATACAAATCCCGCATATTATCAAGACGCTAAAACGCCGTAAAATCCCGAATTTGATGCGGCGCGGCAGGGCAATATAAGGGCGCGAAGCCAAAGCCTGGGCAAAAAAAGAGACGCGGGCTTTTGCCCGCGTCCCATGTGTCACGTTTCGGCGTCTTTATTTGGAAAGACCTTCCTCATAAGCCTGTATCATCTTCTTGACCATCTGGCCGCCGATAGAGCCGGCCTGTCTCGAAGTAATATCGCCGTTATAGCCGTCGCTGAGGTTCACGCCGACCTCGTTTGCCGCTTCCATCTTGAACTTGTTCATGGCGTCCTTCGCCTTGGGAACGACGAGTCTGCCGCTTCTGTTCTGGGACATGATATCTCCTGTCTGCCCCTTTTTGGGGCCTGTTTTTTAAACTTTTTTAATCCGTCACCCGGATTACACGCATATTATCTGCGCGAAAAACAAAAGATATGCTTGGAAATATAATCGAAACGAGGTACAAAGCCTGTATTTATGAAAAAACAGGCAGAAAGGCGCGCGTGATATTCACTTTTTCGGGGCGATATGATAAAATATAACTTAAACAATGCGGCGCGTTTTATTATATTGCCCAAAAGGGAGGACGAGACGATGAAAAAAAGAATTACGGGATTGCTCATTGTGCTGTGCATTATACTTTCCATGGCGGCGCCCGTGTCGGCGAAGGAATCGGAGGCGACGGTCGTGAAAATGGTGCATTCCGAAGGCACACACGCGGCAATTTTGTCGGACGGCTCTCTTTGGATGTGGGGAAAAGCTTTTTCCGAAACGCCCGAAAAGATATTGGATGGGATCGGTGATATTCAGCTTTTCAAAGGCTTCGGGAATACATATGCGGCTCTCGGGACAGACGGCTCTCTCTGGATGTGGGGTGGAAACGACTCCGGACAGCTGGGCGACGGCACGACAGAGGGCAGGAATACGCCTGTGAAGGTCCTTGATAACGTTTCCCGTGTAAAATTAGTGCCTCGGCTTTGGTTTGACTACGGAAGCGTCATCGGGCCTGACGGTAGGAGCGTATACGGAGTAACTGTCATTGCCCTTTGCAATGACGGCTCTCTTTGGATGTGGGGCGGCGTTCTGATGGGTTATTCCGAGGTGGCCGAGCTGGCTGCGGAGAATCCTTACAGGCCTGTAAAGGTGATGGATGATGTGTCCTCCTTTGAGATATGGGGCAACAATGCGGCCATAATACGCACGGACGGTTCTCTCTGGACGTGGGGAGTGAACAGTCCTTACGGAGTGCTGGGCCGCGGAAGCGCGGGGGAAGCGGGCAAGACCGTTTATCCGCCGCAAAAGGTATTGGACAATATTGAGTCCGTTACGATGGCGGGCAATTCCGTGTTTGCGCTCAGCCCCGAAGGGACGCTGTGGCAGTGGGGACATGTACCGTTTGAGACGGAGCAGTATGTGGAGGAAAAGTTCTCCTACGACAGCCCAGCGACATATTATGCGTATTATTCACCGGTTCCCGTAAGGGTCATGGGGAATGTGAAGTCACTGTCGACCGTGGAGCGCGGAAATGATCTGTACGCGGTCGCGCTGCAGAGCGACGGTACTCTTTGGACGCAGGGCTATTATTATGAAGATCATGAAGGAGCAGAGCAGATTCAAAAGACTCAGTACGACTGGTACAGGGCGCTTCAGGATGTCCGCGAATATAATCTCGGTACGGCATCATCCGGTATCAGCGCCATCCTTAAGGACGGCTCGCTTTGGATGTGGGGGTACTTTCGTCTGACCGCCATAGGAAGAAGCGATAAGGACCTGTCTTACTGGCAGCCGAGTGCAGATACGGATTATCCTCTGCGTGTATTGGGAAACGCGGCGTCCGTTCACGGAGATTACATATTTTGCAATGACGGAACGCTCTGGCAATTGCGGCACCTTTATACCGATGAGGAATTGGAGGACCGGGATTGGGATGATGACATCCCGCGCGAGCGCGTGGTGAAAATATTGGATAACGTGAAGTCTTTGGAGGAGTCCCGCGTTGACGGAAGGAATTATTTTGCGGCGATATGTGAAGACGGCTCGCTCTGGATGTGGGGGGACAATCAATACGGCCAGCTTGGTACGGGAGACTGCAATAACACAACCGAGCCGGTCAAGGTCATGGATAATGTTACTGCCGTCTTTCTTGACAATTATGATTTTTCGGAGAGGTCAGGCTCCTTTACATATGTAATGCAGAGGCCGAAAACGTATGTGGTTCGCGGGGACGGAAGCTTCTGCGCCTTTGGCTATGGCGCAGACGGCGAGCTTGGATTAAAGACTCCGGAACAATACTCCGCCCTGCCCGTGAAGGTGACCTTTGAGGAGCCGTATGTGCCGTACGTTCCCTCCGTGAACGGCTGGGGATTTTCGAACATTCAGGCCCTCGGCTATATCTTGACAGAGCAGGAATTGACGGACAAAGACGGAAATCCGGATATGGATAAACTTGGCCGGATAGTGTTCGATAAAGATCTCTGGACGGACGCCATGGGTACGGGCCTGGAATCCGAAACCCTGTATCGGCTTCAGAATGATATGCCCATAGTGCCGTCGGCAGTCAGCGGCGGCCTGTGCTGGGGCATGGCTGTCGCCTCCGCGCTGGATTATCTGGGGCTTCCCGAAACGAAGGTGTG
>JAFOLN010000226.1 GCA_017419325.1 Clostridia bacterium | reverse complement strand
CGTTTACCGTAAGCGTGCCCGCGCTCTTGAACGCCTTCCGGCTGTCGATGTCTCCGCTTTCGGTCACTATGTCGAAGCTTCCGCCGTTTATGATAAGCTCGCCGTCGGCCGATATGGCGTCGCCCTTCGCGTTTACCGTGATATCGCCGCCGTTTATCGTTATAACGCCGGGGGTGGAGTCGCTTACCGCATCGGGGGAGGATTTTAAGCCGTCGCCGCCGCTCGTTATGTTGAGAACGCCGGAGTTTACGCTGAGCGTGCCGTCGGCGCATATGCCGTTGTCCGCGCTTACGACCGTGAGATTTACTTCCTCTATAATAAGGTCGCCGTCCGCCTTTATGCCGTTTTTGTTGTTGCCGTAAACGGTGAGGGCGCCCGTGCCGTTTATCGTAAGCGTGCCGTCGGCGTTCAGCGCGGACTTGGGCTTGCTTTCGTCGCGGTCTGTGTCGGAAAGGCTGTTTTCGGTGCCGTCCGCAAGCGTTATCACCGCGTTCGTCGACGCGCCCTCTATCTTTATGGGCGCGCCCTCGCTGTATGAAAGGTCGAGCCCGTTCAAGATGAGCGTCACGTCGCCGGAGCCGTCCATAACGAGGATGCTTCCGTTATCGCATTCGCCCGTGAAGGCGTACGTGCCGGGGGAGTCTATTATGACGCTTGTGCCCGATATACTGTCCGCGGCCGCCGTGTCGGCGGTGACGGACGAGGACGAGAAGGTGTACGTCACGTCGGCGGTAACGTCGGGGTTTACATAATTTGAAGCGCCGCCCGTGCCCGAGCCGGAGCAGCCCGCAAGCATGGCGAGTAAGAATACAACCGCGAGTATCATTGATATGACCCTCACAGACAGTCGTTTTTTCATTTTGTTTGCCTCCTTTGTTTTTTTGTTGGCTTTATTCTAAGCGGCGAATATGGTTATTTTGTGAAGACGGGGTGAAAAATGCGCGTTCGTTGTGAAAATATTTGCGTATGTGCCGATTTGAAGCGGGGAAAATACATCATATATTGTAGAAAGAGACGTATTTACGCAATATGTCGATTTAGCTTGAAAAATTTTTAGTTATATGATAAAATACATTGATTAAAATGCGGGTCGTATGGATTTTAATGACCTGTGCCCGTAACCGTAATGTTTCCTTCGGAGGATGAAATGGAAAAGGTCGATATTTTAGGCGTTAAATTCGATAATGTAACGATGGACGAAGCCATAATGGAGGTTTTGCGTCTTTTAAAGAACAATGAGACGGATATGGTGGTCACCCCCAATCCCGAGATAGTCCAGCTCTGCGTTGACGACCCCGCCGTCATGGACGTGATAAATTCCGCGTCGCTTACCGTGGCGGACGGCATAGGCGTCATATACGCGGCAAGGATGCTTGGCACTCCCTTAAAGGAGAAGGTGCCGGGGTTTGATCTTGCGTCCAATCTTTTAAGATATATAGAAACGGGAGAGTATCGTCTTTTTCTTCTGGGCGCGGCTCCCGGCGTTGCCGAAAAGGCGGCCGAGAACATAAAGGCCAAATATCCCCGCATAGACATCTGCGGCACGAACGACGGCTATTTTTCCGACGAGGAGCGCATCGTAAACAAGATAAACGAATGCGAGGCCGACATATGCTTCGTGTGCCTTGGCGCGCCTAAGCAGGAGATATTCATAAAGCGCCACATAAAGGACACCTGCGCGAAGGTGATGATAGGCCTCGGCGGCAGCATGGACGTATTCGCGGGCAACGTAAAGCGCGCTCCTGCATGGATGACGCGCATGGGGCTTGAGTGGCTCTACCGCCTGCTTTCGAACCCGAAGCGCATGGGACGCATGATGAAGATACCCGTATTTTTAAGCAACGTAAAGAAGGAACAGAAAAAAAGAAGTCTTGAGAAAGTGGGGTAGGGTAAAATGGAGCATAAGGTAACATTGCTTGAATATACGCCCGCGCCGCAGAGGCTCGTTGCG
>JAFOLN010000225.1 GCA_017419325.1 Clostridia bacterium | reverse complement strand
TACCCCGCGCGGCTTCGGGCGTGCGAGGTCGACTTGGGCGAAACGCCCGATATGCTCCCAGTGCTTTGTGTGCTTGCGGCGGCGGCCTCGGGCGAGACACGCTTTGTGAACGCGGCAAGGCTGAGACTTAAAGAAAGCGACAGGATAGCGGCCTGCGAAAACATGCTCCGCGCGCTGGGCATAGAGGCTCGGTCGGACGCGGAAACGCTCACCGTTACAGGCGGGCGCATTTCGGGGGGCACGATTGACAGCGCGGGCGATCACCGCATAGCCATGGCGGCGGCTGTGGCGGCTGTGGCGGCCTCGGGCGATATAATCATAAAGGGCGCCGAGGCGGTGAAGAAATCGTACCCCGATTTCTTCGGAGATTTTTCAAAGCTCGGAGGTGAGTGTCATGTCGTCTGAATTCGGCGAGAGAGTAAAGGTTACAATATTCGGTCAGTCCCACGGGCAGGCCATTGGCGTTGTGATAGACGGACTTCCCGCAGGCGAGGCGATAGACGAGGAGGAGCTTTACGCCTTCATGTCGCGCCGCAGGCCGGGAAAGAACCGCCTTTCCACACAGCGCAGCGAAAGCGACATACCGCGCTTTATTTCGGGCGTTGAGGGCGGCCTTACATGCGGCGCGCCGCTTTGCGCCGTTATAGAAAACAAAGACATGCGCTCCCGCGACTACGAGAAGCTTAAAAACATACCGCGCCCGGGACATGCCGACTTCACGGCATACGAAAAATGGGGCGGCATGGCCGATATGCGCGGCGGCGGCCACTTTTCGGGGCGGCTCACGGCTCCCTTATGCGTCGCGGGCGGCATTGCGAAGCAGATACTCGGGCGGCGCGGCATATATATAGGCGCGCACCTTCTTTCGGTGGGCGGCGAGACGGACGAAAGCTTCCCGCTTTACCCGGAAAACGCGCTTTTTGAGACGATAGCGAAAAAGGATTTTCCCGTTATATCGGACGAGGCGGGGGAGCGAATGAAGGCCGTGATAACGAAGGCCGCAGACGAACAGGATTCGGTTGGCGGCGTTATAGAATGCGCCGTTACCGGCATGGAGGCGGGCTTCGGTTCGCCCATGTTCGGCACCGTCGAGGGAAGGCTTTCATACGCGCTCTTCGGCGTGCCCGCCGTAAAGGGCGTGGAGTTCGGCGCGGGCTTTCGCGCGGCGGCCATGCGGGGAAGCGAGAACAACGACCCGTTTGCCGTGGACGAAGGCGGGCGCGTAAAATGCGAGAAGAACGACGCGGGCGGCATACTCGGAGGCATAACGAACGGCATGCCCATACTGTTTCGGGCGGCAATAAAGCCCACGCCGTCCATAGCGAGGGCGCAGAGAAGCGTCGATCTAAAAATCAAAACAAATGAGACATTAAACATTACGGGACGCCACGACCCCTGCATAGCGCACCGCGCCGTGCCGGTCATAGAAGCGGCGGCCGCCGTTGTAATGCTTAATCTATTATTGGAGGGAAAGTAAAATGGATCTTGGCGAAATCAGAGCAAAAATAGACAAGGTGGACGACACCATACTTGAGGCGTTTTTAGAGCGCATGTCCCTTTCGGACGAGGTTGCAAAGTACAAGAAGGAAAACTCCATGGGTATATTGAATAAGACCCGCGAGCGTGAGATACTTGCGAAGGTGTCCGACAAGTCGGGCGATATGGAGAGATATTCGTATCATCTTTTTTCCACGATGTTCGGCCTTTCCCGCGCGCGTCAGGAGGAGCTTTTATCCGGCGAGAGCAAGGTCAAAGCGGTCATAGACCGCGGCATTAAGAACGGCGGCGAGGTGTTCCCCCAGACGGGCATGATAGCGTGTCAGGGCGTTGAGGGCGCAAACTCCCAGGAGGCCTGCGACAAGCTCTTCCCCAGAGGAAAGCTCATGTATTTAAAGAGCTTCGAGGCCGTGTTCGACGCGGTAGGCTCGGGACTCTGCAAGTACGGCGTTGTGCCGATAGAGAACAGCGCGAACGGCTCCGTGCGCGCCGTGTACGACCTTCTTCAGAAGAAGAACTTCTCCATCGTAAGAAGCATTCGCCTTTTCATCCATCATGAGCTTATGGTGAAGCCGGGTGCAAAGATGAGCGACATTAAGGAAATATACTCCCATGAGCAGGCGCTCGGACAGTGCAGCGAGTTTTTATCGAAGCTGGGCCCCGGCGTTAAGGTCATAGCCTGCGACAATACGGCCATGGCGGCGGAGCTTGTGGCAAAGTCCGAGGGGAACCACCGCGCGGCCATCTCCTCCCACAGATGCGCGCAGCTTTACGGCCTTGAGACCATAAACTCCCGCATACAGAACAGCGAGAACAACTACACGCGCTTCATATGCATAGCGAACAAGCCCGAGATATACGCGGGCGCGAACCACATAAGCCTTGTCATCGCCTGCGACAACAGACCGGGCGCGCTCTATGAGATACTTGCCCGCTTAAGCGTTGCGGGAGTCAATATGAGCAAGCTTGAGAGCTGCCCCGTAACGGGAAGCAACTTCGAGTTCATATTCTTCCTTGAGCTGGACGCGTCCGTTCGCGAGCCGGGAGTACTGGCGATGCTTGAGGAGCTTGAGAGAAACTGCGAGAGCTTTACGTTCCTCGGAAATTACGCAGAGGTGTAGCATGTCCGGGCGTGTTTACGGCCTAATAGGCCGAAAGCTGGGCCACAGCTACTCCGTGCCCATCCATGAGGCGATGGGAAACGGCGATTACCGCCTTTATGAGCTTGAGCCGGAGGACATAGGCGCGTTCCTTTCGCGCCCCGACATCGGCGGCCTCAACGTGACCATACCGTATAAGCGGGAGGTCATGAAGTACTGCGACGTCATCACGCCCGACGCCGAAAGCGTGGGAAGCGTC
>JAFOLN010000224.1 GCA_017419325.1 Clostridia bacterium | reverse complement strand
GGAGCGGCCAGCTCCCCGGAACTTTTGCTACTTTTGGTTACAAAAGTAGGCCCCGCCGGCAGGCGACCAAAGTCTTTAGAACGAAGTTCTAAAAAAGAAAATATGTTTAAGCAGAACTTTCTGCTTATAAAAACAGCAAAAGCCGTTTTAAAGTCTTCAGAAACAGCGTGTCTGAAAATGATATCCGCTTCGGTTCCCGCTGATTGTTATGCTGCACTAAACCGCAGCTTAAAAAAACGCACGATATTCTTCGGCTCACGCCTCAGAATGCCGTGCAGGGGGCGGCGGGGGGCACCCCCCGCCTAAATATACGAATGCTCCGCGTGTACACGCGCACGGCACGCGGGATCCGCCTCCCGCACTGCCGCCTCTATCCTTGTTTCAAGCTCCCCGGGCGTCATCTTGAACCCATACGGCATCAGCACGTCGAACACAAGGCGGGTATACTCCGCCGTTCGCACCACGCGAAAGTCGTGTATCGTAAGCCGTTCGTCTATCGCCGAAACAAGCCTCTCCGCCTCCGCCTTCTTCCCGGACGTATACTTGTCGTCCGTAACGATGGGGTCCATGTGTATCGTGGCCACGGCCCCGTATTTCTCACGGAGCCTGAGCTCAAGCGCGTCTATCGCCTCGTGAAGCTTTATTATATCGCCGTCGCAGGCCACCTCCGCGTGAAACGAGATCATAACGTGACCGGGGCCGTAATTGTGAACAACAAGGTCGTGGATGCCCAGTATCTCCGGGAACGCCGCGGCCTCCTCCCTTATATGACCCACAAGCTCCCCGTCCGGCGGCGCGCCTATCATGGAGCTTACGTTCTCGCGGGCGGTATTGAACCCGGTAAAGAGTATGAACGCCGCCACCGCGATACCGAGATATCCGTCCAAAGGCACTCCCGCGTAATGACCCGCCACGGTGCCTATAAGCACCGCCGCGGTGGCCGCCGCGTCGGACAGAGCGTCCGCCGCCGCAGTTTTCATGGCGCCCGAGTTTATGCGCCCGCCAAGCTTCCTATTGAATGCGTACATCCAAAGCTTGAGTATTACCGAGGCCGCAAGGATAACGAGCGTCACCGCCGATATGCTCACCTCGGCGGGCTCCATAATCCGCTCCCACGACGTTTTTATGAACTCCACGCCAAGAATCATTATGGCAACGGAGATAAGAAACCCGCTTATATACTCAATTCGCCCGTGGCCGAAGGGATGCGCCTTGTCGGCGGGCGCGGCGGACAGCTTGAAGCCCACCAGCATGACAACGGAGGAGCCCGCGTCCGACAGGTTGTTGAAGGCGTCCGCCGTTATGGCAACGGACGCGGTGAAAAAGCCCAATACAAGCTTCATAACAAAGAGAAGTATATTGAGCACAATGCCCGCGCCCCCCGAAAGCGCGCCGTAGCGGGAGCGCACGAGCGGGTCGTTTATATCGTCGGCGTTTTTAATAAAAGTCCTTATGAGTAAGTCGGTCATAACCGCCTCCATATGCAAAGCGACGCGGGTTTTGACCGCGTCGCATGACTCTTTTTTATAATATATTCGCGCCCGACCGGATTATTCCGGACGCTTTCCTTCCGCAACTCTGTACGATAGCGTCATAAGGCTGTCGCTTAAGTGGACGTTCTCAACTATCATCCCCGGCACCTCGATGTCCTCGTTGGAAAAATTCCATATGGCCTTGATGCCGAGGCCGTCCAGCTTCGCAATCATGGGAGCCGTGGCCGCCTTCGGAAGCGTAAGAATGGCTATGTCCACGTTCACCGAGGACGCGAAGTCCTCCAGCGTGTCTATATGGGCCACCTCCACATTGCCTATGGTCTTGCCGACTATCTTGGGATTTATGTCGAAGATGCGCGCGAGATTGAAGCCCAGCGGCTTCATGTCCATATTCGCGCCAAGAGCATGACCCAGGTTGCCCGCGCCTATCATAACGGCGTTCTTCGCGATGTCCAGCCCCAGTATGGAGCCTATCTTGTCATGAAGAAGCACCACGTTGTAGCCGTAGCCCTGCTGACCGAAGCCGCCGAAGCAGTTAAGGTCCTGACGTATCTGAGAGGCCGTCGTGCCCATGCGCTTTCCCAGCTCGGTGGAAGATATTTTTGTAACGCCCTTCTGCATAAGCTCCTCAAGATATCTGTAATATCTCGGCAGTCGTCTTATGACAAGCGTCGATATAGGCTTTTTTTCCATTCATATCACCTCTTTTGTATTGAAAAAGGCATCACAGCTTGCTTACCGTCTCCATGACGTAATCGGAAAACTCCTCGCAGGTCGCGCCGGTGTCGCGTCCCGTCATAACAAGCTTCTTTTCCTCGTACATGCATATGTCGAGCGCGCGCTCAAGACGCGCCGCCCTGTCGTTGTAGCCTATGTGGTTAAGGAGCATGACCGCCGCCCTGAGAACGGAGCAGGGGTCGGCGTACTTTTCGCGCCCCTCCTTCACCATTCGCGGAGCCGAACCGTGTATCGCTTCGAACATGGCGTATCTCTTGCCGATGTTGGCGCTTCCCGCGGTACCCACGCCGCCCTGGAACTCGGCCGCTTCGTCGGTTATGATGTCGCCGTAAAGGTTCGGCAGGATGAATACTCTGAAGTCGCGGCGGCGCTTCTCGTCAACGAGCTTCGCCGTCATGATGTCGATGTACCAGTCGTCCGTCTCTATGTCGGGATACTCCGCCGCAACCTTGCGGCAAAGGTCCAAAAACTTTCCGTCCGTCGTCTTTATTACGTTAGCCTTCGTAACGATGGACACGCGGGATTTATGGTTGTTCTTCGCAAATTCATACGCAAGGCGCGCGATTCTCTCGGTGCCCTCGGTGGTGGTAACAACGAAGTCTATGGCCAGGTCGTCGTTTACGTGAACGCCCTTCGAGCCCACGGCATACGCGCCCTCGGTGTTCTCTCTGAAGAACGTCCAGTCAATGCCCAGAGACGGCACCTTTACGGGACGCACGTTCGCAAACAGATCGAGCGCCTTTCTCATTGCAACATTAGCGCTTTCTATGTTGGGCCATTCGTCGCCCTTTCTCGGCGTGGTGGTGGGGCCCTTTAAGATAACGTGGCACTTTTTAAGCTCTGTGAGCACCTCGTCCGGCAGCGCCTGATTTTTCGCCGCGCGGTTCTCTATGGTGCAGCCCTCTATATCGCGTATCTCCACTTTGCCGGCCTTAATCTCTTCCTTTAAAAGATACTCAAGCACTCTTCTTCCCTGATGCGTTATTGCGGGGCCTATGCCGTCGCCGCCCACAACGCCGATGATGAGCGTCTCAAGCTTCGAGTAGTCAAGAAAGTCGCCCGCGGCGTTTATCTCGTCAACACGCTTAAGCTGTTCTCTTAAAAGCGCTTCAAATTTTTCGGTGGCTGCCTTGATCTGTTGATTTGTCATTTTATCTCTCCCGATGTATTATGTACAATTTTTTTATTACTGCTGCTTTGCGTAGTTAAGCGCGCCGCCCGCAAGGATGATGGCCCTCTGACGCTCGGAAAGCTCGCACTCCGCCGTAAACTCGAACGCCTGCGTCTCGTTTATAACGGTCACCTGCTCGCCGTTTTCTATCTCATAGCGCACATTGGGCATCGAAAGCTCGTCGCCTTCTTCGATTTTATCATAAATTTCGGGATTTGTAAACGTCAAAGGAAGGATACCCGAATTTATAAGATTTGCGCAGTGTATGCGGGCAAAGCTCTTTGCTATAACGGCCTTTATGCCGAGATACAGCGGAACGAGAGCCGCGTGCTCGCGGGACGAGCCCTGTCCGTAGTTGGAGCCGCCCAAAATAAAGCCGCCGCCCGCGTTCTTTGCCCTTGCGGGGAACGTGGGGTCTACCACCTCAAAGCAGAACCGGCTCAAATACGGAATGTTCGAGCGGTACGGCAGTATCTTTGCGCCCGCCGGCATTATATGGTCGGTCGTAATGTTGTCGCCCGTCTTAAGAAGCACCTCGCGCTTTTCGATGGACTCGGGCAGCGCGGTATTTAAGGGGAAGGGCTTAATGTTCGGGCCAAGGATTACCTCAACGGACTCGGCCTCCTCCTCGCCCGCCGGGGGTATTATCATATTGTCGTTCACCGCGAACCTGTCGGGCATGTCGATGCCGCGCACGGAAACCGACTTCGCAAGGTCTCTAGGGTCGCAGAGGTAGCCCATAAGAGCCGTGGCCGCCGCCGTTTCGGGGCTTACGAGATAGACTTTCGCGTCCTTCGTGCCGCTTCGTCCCTCAAAGTTGCGGTTGAACGTGCGCACGGAAACGCCGCCGGAGTTGGGCGAGAATCCCATGCCGATGCAGGGGCCGCATGCGCATTCAAGCACGCGCGCGCCCGCGTCAATTATATCGGAAAGCGCGCCGTTCTTCGCAAGCATATTAAGAACCTGCTTCGAGCCGGGGGAAACGGAAAGCGAGATGTTCGGCGCGATGGTGCGTCCCTTGAGCATTTTCGCCACCGTCATAAGGTCGGTGAACGACGAGTTGGTGCAGGAGCCTATGCACACCTGATCCACATGAATCTTTCCTATGTCGCCCACGGTCTTTACCGCGTCGGGGCTGTGGGGCATGGCCGCCTGGGGCACTATTTTCGAGAGGTCTATCTCTATTACCTCGTCGTACTGCGCCTCCGGGTCGGGGAATATCGGAATGTAGTCGTCCTCGCGTCCCTGCGCCTTTAAGAACTGGCGCGTCGACTCGTCGCTGGGGAATATGGAGGTGGTCGCGCCCAGCTCCGCGCCCATGTTCGTTATGGTGGCTCTCTGGGGCACCGTAAGAGTCTTCGCGCCGGGGCCGCCGTATTCTATTATTCTGCCCACGCCGCCCTTTACGCTCATTATCTTTAAAACTTCCAGAATAACGTCCTTCGCGCTTACGAACTTGTTAAGCTCGCCCGTGAGCTTTACGAGAACGATCTTCGGCATATTTATATAGTAGGCGCCGCCAGCCATGGCAACGGCCACGTCAAGACCACCCGCGCCCATTGCAAGCATTCCTATGCCGCCGCCGGTGGGCGTGTGGGAATCGCTGCCGAGAAGCGTCTTTCCCGGCTTTCCGAAGCGCTCAAGATGCACCTGATGGCAGATGCCGTTGCCGGGGCGCGAGAAGTATATGCCGTGCTTCTTCGTTACCGACTGCATATAGCGGTGGTCGTCGGCGTTCTCAAAGCCCGACTGCAGCGTATTGTGGTCTATATACGCAACGGACAGCTCCGTCTTTACGCGGGGCGTATCCATGGCCTGAAACTGCAGATATGCCATAGTGCCCGTTGCGTCCTGTGTAAGCGTCTGATCTATTTTCAAGGCTATCTGTTCGCCGGGCACCATCTCTCCCGATACGAGATGCGCCGAAATTATCTTTTCGGCAAGATTCATAGGTCTGTCTCCCATATTCATATCCTCCGTTCCCTTATCTTTGTTAAAAGCCTGCTTATATCTATTGTATAATTATTACTTCAATCTGTCAACAATCTGTCAGCGAACGCGCCTGCGCCCTTTATTATCTTTTTTTCTCACGCTGAACCCGAAGCGTCCCCGCCGCCTGCCGAGCTCAAAATATTCGCCGTGGGCGTAGGCCATAAGGTTCATGCTCTCCATATGAAGCCTGCCGCTCTTGTCGATGAACCGCTCCTGCACGTTTACAGCCGAAATCTCGGCTATGAACATATCGTGGCTCCCGAGGCGCTCCACCTTTTTTACGACGCATTCAAGCGTAAGCGGGCTTTCCGAGATTATGGGGCAG
>JAFOLN010000223.1 GCA_017419325.1 Clostridia bacterium | reverse complement strand
TTGGGGCGCACTCTCATGAATGCGTCGGCATGGCGGCGAACATGATAGGAGTATTGAAGCGCATCATAGCCGTAAACGACGGCGGCGAGATAATGGTGATGTTTAACCCCGAGATACTTAAAAAAGAGGGCGAATACGAGGCAGAGGAGAGCTGTCTTTCGCTTGTTGGCAAAAGAAAGGCCGTAAGATACACGACCGTCAAGGTAAAATACCGCGACGAGAGATTTAAAACGCAGGTGAAGTCGTTTTCGGGCTTTACGGCGCAGATAATCCAGCATGAGATGGATCACCTTGAGGGTATTCTTATATAAAAAGGAGACGAAAATGCTTAAAACAGGAATGATTTTTGAGGTAAAGAATAAAATAGACGCATCGCGCACCGCCGTTGCGCTGGGAAGCGGAGGATATCCCGTTGCGGCAACGCCGTATCTTGTGCTTGCGGTGGAGAACGCGGCATACCGTCTGGCACAGGCTGAGCTTCCCGAGGGCGAGTCCACCGTGGGAACGCTCATGAACTTTGAGCACCTGCGCGCCACCCCCGAGGGCATGGACGTAACGGCGCGCGTTGAGCTTACCGAGGTGGACGGCAAGCGGCTCGTGTTTTCCTTCGAGGTACACGACGAGCGCGAGCTCGTTGCCCGCGGAAGCCATGAGCGGTTCATCGTAAAGACCGAAAAGTTCCTGTCCCGCGCACAGGGCAAGCTGGGCTGAGAGTGTGTTTTTTTACGTATTTTTTTAAAAAGTATTGCATTTATGCTCCCGTGCGTGTATAATATTATTCGTTCCCAATGCCCGAGTGGCGGAACTGGTAGACGCCCGGGACTTAAAATCCCGTGGGAGCAATCCCGTGCCGGTTCGATTCCGGCCTCGGGCACCATGAAAAAAGCACGCGTAAGCGTGCTTTTTTCAATGAAGACGCCCCTTCGGGGCTAATAAAGAAATGAAGACGCTTCGCTAATGAAGAAGTTGAAACGAAAGAAAAAGACATCTGCGTCTTCACTTCATTAGGCAGCGCAGCTGCCGACTTCATTAACGAGCGCAGCGAGAGACTTTATTTCTTCATTAATATCTTTCGGAGTGTTGAAAATGCGTAACGACCAATTATCGGTACAATCAATGGATTTTGCCGTTTCGATAATAGATCTTGTAAAGGATCTGAAATCAAAGCGCGAGTCGATAATCTCGAATCAGATCGGACGATGTGGGACGTCTATTGGCGCGAACATCCGTGAAGCGCAGTATGCTCACGGGAGGGCTGATTTTATCGCTAAATTGCAGATTGCTTTAAAAGAAGCGAACGAGACAGGTTATTGGCTCGAATTGCTGTACAGAACAAAATACCTGTCCGAAGTTGAATACAAAGCGCTTGACACCGCATGCACAAGCATAAGAGTTATGCTTATCTCGTCAATTAACACCTCAAAAAAGAACAATAAACTGCCCCATACCACATCAGAGGAGACCCGGACATGAAAAGAAAAACCGCGAGGGACATACTGGCAGAATCCTTCAGGGAGCTTGCCGCGGGAAAAAACGTGGAGAAGATCACCGTAAAGGAGATAACCGGGCACTGCGGATATTCTCCCGCCACATTTTATCGGCAGTTCCGTGATAAATACGACCTTATCGCGTGGGATTATTCTCAGAGCGTGTCTCAGATAATGAGCCGTTTATACGAGGAGAACCTGCCGTGGAGCAGGTCGCTTAAGGACGGAGCCGGATACTTTTACGAGCAGCGCGACTACCTTAAAAATCTATTTGTCCACACAAGCGGCATCGACTCCTTTATATACAACATGATAGAAATAAACTTCCGTCACCTGCGGGCGCACGTGCTTCGCGCCGCGGGAGAAAAGGAGCTTGATGAAATAACGGAAATGTGCATCCGTCACTACTGCATGGGAACGGTATCGCTCACGTGCGAATGGGTGATGGGGAAATACGCGCTTACCGCGAATGAGCTTGCCGAGGTCTTTGAAAAATCGGTGCCCGGGTCGCTCCAGAAGTATCTGTACTGAGCCCAAAATGAGAGAAAACCCCTTTAGTTTCTCATAATGAGATACCGAAGGGGTTTTATTTATTGAACGGGAAAAGAAGTTTTAATAAAATATAATCGAACTCAATCAAATATGCAGTATCGGAGGTACCATCATGGCAAACGAAAAAGTTATAGCAGGATTACAGACGATAGTTACAGACCTTGCGCAGCAGGCGGACGGTCATCAGCTCCAGTCGAGGATATTTGCGGCGGAGGGCTTTTCAAAGCTTGCGGACAAGTACGCGGAGCATGCCACGGAGGAGCGCGGCTATGTTGATAAATGCATTGACAGACTGCTCGACCTGGGCTGCGATGTAAAGCTTGAGGCAAAGCGTGAAGCTCCCGTATGCAAGGATCCCGTTGAATGGATAAAATACGACCTTCAGATATCGAAGGACGGCCTTGCATGGCTCAAGGAGATAACCGAGGCGGCAAAGGACGATTACACCACGTTCGATATCTTAAAGGCATACTATCAGGACGAGGAAGAGGATATGTACTGGGCCGAGGCTCAGCTTGAGCTTATAGAATGCATAGGAAAGCAGAACTGGCTTGCAGGACAGTTGTAAGAGAAACGGCTTAACATAGAGAAATTTGGCAAAACCCGGGCGAAGGCCGCCTTTCTCCCAAGAGGCGGTCTTTTGCGCGGGATAAAGACTTGACGAGGTGAAAAACGCTTATGGCAAAGCGGATGCTCGACGTAAGCGACTATGCGAACCACATAATGAAATCGTTCAGACCGGGCGTGCTTATTACGACAAAGGCGGGGGAGAAGATAAACTCCATGGTCATAGGCTGGGGCACGCTGGGCGTCATATGGGAGCGCCCCGTATTTATCGCATACGTGCGCGACTGCCGTTACACAAGGGAAATGCTCGATAAAAACCCGGAATTTACGATAAACGTGCCCATGGGCAGCTTTGATAAAAAGATACTCGCCGTATGCGGCACAAAGAGCGGCCGCGACATGGATAAGATAAGCGCGGCAAATCTTACTCCCGTACCGCCGGAGGTCATTTCCGTCCCCGGCATAAAGGAATTTCCGCTGACTCTTGAGTGCCGTGCGCTCTACCGGGAGGAGCAGGAGTCTGAAAGGCTTCCCGACGAGATAAAACGCAAGTTCTACACCGTAGAGACCCACGACCACATCGCCTTTTACGGCGAGATAAAGGCGGCATATATCATAGAATAAACTCCAGGGCTTAAATAAATACGCACACGGCGAAAGGGAGCGTCGAAAGGCGCTCCCTTTCGCTATTTTATACTAAAACCGGCCAGAACCGCGCCGCTTCCTTATTTTTTCGTTACTTATATAATTTTGTGCCTGTCCGATTGACAACAACGGCGTAATATAGTATGATAATCTATAATCACATTTTTATAGGCTTTTTTCGCTTTTTATGTGTGCGCGTATAGCCTTGTGAAATTATTTACATGAATTTGCCGGGTAAAAATATCCGCACCTCGGCGCGGATATGTTAATACTCTTCATTGATATAAAGCCTATTTTTATCCGGAAAATCCCAAAAAGGAGGAACCGATCCATATGAAAATGAAATGTTCGCAGGTACTTATGGAGTGTCTTTTAGAGCAGGGTGTAGACACGGTCTTCGGATATCCGGGAGGTACTATCCTGAACATTTACGATGAATTTGAACTGCACGGATACGGCGAGAAAATAAAGCATATCCTCACCTCGCATGAGCAGGGTGCAGCTCACGCCGCAGACGGCTATGCCCGTTCCACGGGAAAGGTCGGCGTCTGCTTCGCAACAAGCGGCCCGGGCGCAACGAATTTAACTACCGGTATCGCTACCGCTTATTATGATTCCTCCCCCGTGGTCTTCATAACCGTAAACGTGCCCGAGGCCCTCATAGGCAAGGACGCCTTCCAGGAGGTTGACGTGACGGGTATAACGATGCCCATAACGAAGTGCAACTATCTTGTACGCGACCCCGAAACGCTCGC
Source organism: Clostridia bacterium (assembly GCA_017419325.1). GTDB lineage: Bacteria > Bacillota > Clostridia > Oscillospirales > RGIG577 > RGIG577. Next base: position 3,419 of record JAFOLN010000223.1, on the reverse strand, counting down.
GGACGTAGTGCGCGAGGCTTTCGCCATTGCAAGAAGCGGCAGACCGGGCCCCGTAGTTATAGATATAGCGAAGAACGTAACTCTTACCGAGGTAGACTTTGAGTCTCTGCCCCTTTCCGAGCACGCAAAGAGCGGCAGGCTCGGCAAAAGACTGCGCCGCTCCGAAAACAACTTAAAGGCTCCCGAGCCGGACGGCGAAGACATAGACAAGCTCCTTACGATGATAGGCGAGGCTAAGAAGCCTCTCGTTCTGGCGGGCGGCGGCGTAATCCGCTCCAAGGACGCTGTGCCCGAGTTCATAAAGTTCATTGAGAAGCTGGGCGCTCCCGTTACCACGTCCATGATGGGCATAGGCGCATGCCCCTGCGACCATCCGCTCTACACCGGCATGATAGGCATGCACGGCACCCGCGCCTCCAACATAGCGACGACGAAGTGCGACCTGCTCATAATAGTAGGCTGCAGACTGTCCGACCGCGTTGCGCTGGCTCCCCAGCACTTTGCAAAGAAAGCAAAGATTGTCCATATAGACATCGACCGCGCCGAGATAGACAAGAACGTGAAGACGGACCATCACATCATAGGCGACGCAAGACGTGTGCTTGAGCTTATAAACGCGAAGCTGCCGAAGTACGATTATCCCGGATGGAGAGAAGAGGTCTTCGCACAGAAGACGAAGGTCGCTCCCGCATCCTCCGGGAAGGCTACCCCGAAGGAGATAATCGACATAATAAACAAGTATACCGACGAGAACACCATAGTTACGACCGATGTAGGCCAGCATCAGATGTGGGTGGCTCAGTATTATAACTTTAAGCTTCCGAAGCAGCTCATAAGCTCGGGCGGCTTCGGCACCATGGGCTTCGGCCTCGGCGCTGCCATCGGCGCGAAGATCGCGAACCCCGACAAGCTCGTTATCCACTGCACCGGCGACGGCTCCTTCCGCATGAATTATACGGAATACGCCACCGCGAAGTACTATGACGTTCCGATTATAACCGTACTTTTCAACAACCGCGCCCTTGGCATGGTTCGCCAGTGGCAGGCGCTGACGGCAGGCAGACGTTTCTCGCAGACGACGCTTGACCGCGGCCCCGACTTCGTAAAGTTCGCGCAGGCCTTCGACTTTGAGGCCGTAAAGGTGTCCACCAAGGAGGATTTCGACCGCGAATTTGCTAAGGCTGTAAAGAGCGGCAAGCATTACATGATCGAATGCGATATAGAGACCGAGGACCTCGTAAGCCCCATGATTCCCGGCGGCGCAAAGAGCGACGAGTTCTTGCTTGATTAAGGAAAGGAGCATATGATTATGAGCGAAATTAGAAGACATACCCTTTCTGTGCTGGTAGAAAACGCAGCGGGCGTTCTGAGCCATGTAACGCGCTTCTTCTCGCGCAAGGGCTATAATATCGAGTCGCTGGCCGTTGGCCCCACCGACGACGCCTCCGTTTCGAGAATAACGATAGAAGTAAGCGCGGACGACGCGGCTGCGGAGCAGATAATAAACCAGCTTCGCAAGATGTTCTCCGTATATTCCGTAAAGGAGCTGCCGAGAAAGACATCCGTAAGACGCGAACTGGTGCTCTATAAGGTTAAGGCCGAAGAGCCCGATATGCGAAACGAGATAATCCAGATAGTAAACATTTTCCGCGCGTCCATCATAGACGTATCGCTCAAAACGCTTACGATAGCGCTTATCGGCGACGAGGACAAGGCCGACGCAATGCAGAATCTTTTAAAGAACTTCGGCATCCTTGAGCTTGCCCGCACCGGCGTTGTGGCTCTTGAGCGCGGCGAGTCCACCCTTGTTGATGAAACGAAGGAAAACAAGGAATTCAATCTCGGAAAGAACATGAACTGACCCCCGGACGCCCGAATTTCGGGCGGGGAGAGGACTCATACTGAATACTCGATCAAAAAGACAGGGCAGGCCCCACGCCCGCCCTGTCTTTTGACCTTATAATGAAAGGAGAAATACAAATGCGTTCCGATAATGTAAAAAAAGGCATCCCCACCGCGCCGAACCGCTCGCTTTTCTATGCGCTCGGCTATACAAAGGAGGAGCTGGAGCGTCCGCTTATCGGCGTTGTTTGCTCTTATAACGAAATAGTACCCGGTCACATGAACCTTGACAAGATCGCCGAGGCCGTTAAGGCAGGCGTAAGAGCCGCCGGCGGCACGCCCATCGAATTTCCGGCCATCGCCGTATGCGACGGCATCGCAATGGGTCATGTGGGCATGAAATATTCCCTTGTTACCCGCGACCTTATCGCCGATTCCACCGAGGCTATGGCAATGGCGCACCAGTTCGACGGCCTTGTTATGATACCCAACTGCGACAAGAACGTGCCCGGCCTTTTAATGGCGGCGGCACGCGTGAACGTGCCCACTATATTCGTATCGGGAGGCCCGATGCTTGCGGGTAAGTTAAACGACGGCAGACGCACCTGCTTAAGCCATATGTTCGAGGCTGTGGGCAGCTACTATGCAGGCAAGCTTGACGAGGCGGGCGTTGAGGAATACGAAAACAACGCATGTCCCACCTGCGGCTCCTGCTCCGGCATGTACACGGCTAACTCCATGAACTGCCTGACCGAGGCCATCGGCATGGGTCTTCGCGGCAACGGCACCATCCCCGCAGTATGGTCCGCGCGCATCCGTCTTGCAAAGCACGCCGGAATGCAGATAATGGACCTCGTTGCAAAGGACATAAAGCCCCGCGACATCATGACCGCGGCGGCCTTCAAGAACGCGGAGACCGTCGATATGGCGCTCGGCTGCTCCACCAATACGATGCTCCACCTTCCCGCGATAGCGCACGAGTGCGGCATCGAGCTTGACCTTGACGCATCGAACGAGATATCCTCGAATACTCCGAACCTCTGCCACCTTGCCCCCGCGGGCAATACGTATATGGAGGATCTGGAGCAGGCGGGCGGCGTGTACGCCGTTATGAACGAGCTTACGAAGAAGGGTCTTCTTGACACCTCCGTTATGACCTGCACCGGAAAGACCATGGGTGAGAACCTGGAGGGCATAGAGAACCGCAATCCCGAGATAATCCGTCCCATCGAGAACCCCTATTCGCAGGACGGCGGCATCGCGGTATTAAAGGGAAACCTGGCTCCCGAGGGCTGCGTTGTAAAGCGTTCGGCAGTCGCTCCCGAAATGATGAAGCACTCCGGCCCTGCGCGCGTATTTGACAGCGAGGACGAGGCCATCGCCGCAATCTACGACGGCAAGATAGTTGCGGGCGACGTTGTCGTTATCCGCTATGAGGGCCCGAAGGGCGGCCCCGGTATGCGCGAGATGCTCAACCCCACCTCCGCCATCGCGGGAATGGGTCTTGACAAAGACGTGGCGCTTATCACCGACGGACGCTTCTCCGGCGCGACCCGCGGCGCATCCATCGGCCATGT
>JAFOLN010000222.1 GCA_017419325.1 Clostridia bacterium | reverse complement strand
TAAGACCCGTCTTTTCAAGGGCAAGTATTATAATCGTAGCGATTATCGAGCCGCCGATGGTGCTCACAAGGAAGGGAACGACGAAGCCGAAGAGCGCCGCCTCGCGGCCCATGATGAGCGTTGCGACGGGATACGCAAGTATCGCGCCGAGGATTCCCGTGCCCACGACCTCGCCCACGAAGGCGAAGCCCAGCTTTTTGCCGAATTTATACATAAGCCCGGCGCACAGCGCACCAACCATACTGCCGGGGAACGCAAGCAGCGTGCCCGTACCCGTGGCGACGCGGATAAGCGACGTTATGAACGCCATGGCAACGGCGTAGCCGGGGCCGAGGATAACGGCGGCGATCACGTTTATCATATGCTGCACAGGCAGGCACCTCGCCGCGCCGATGGGTATCGAAAAGGGCGCGCACACTACGCCCACCGCGATAAGTATGCCCGCGATGGCAAGCTTTCTTGTCTTAGACATTTTAAGACCTCCGAATTTTTTTACTTCTTCATAAAAAAAGACATACGAAATCTCACACCCGAGGTGGTGTGCCCCATTCATATGACTTAAGGATATAATAACATATGTTTTCCAAATGTCAACCCCCGAAAAAAATATATACTGCGGCATTCGGGCGCCAAAGCCCCTGAGCCCCCCTTATTCCCCCCACTGCTCAATCTCCGCTCCCGTGTAATACCGCGCGAGAATCGCGCGATAATCATACCCCTCCTTCGCAAGCGCGTTCGCGCCGTACTGGCTCATGCCCACCCCGTGACCGGAGCCGTATACCTCGAAGGTCACGTCGTCCCCCGCCGTTACGGTGAAGTTCGCGCTCTTAAGGGAAAAAAGCGAACGCACCTCGGTGCCGCGAAGAGTGGCTCCCCCGATGCTCACCGTAAGCACGCTTCCGCCCTCGCTTCTCTCGCAGTCCTTTATCCACTCCGACCTGTCCTCCCCGAACACCGCCTCCGGATGCGCGTCCCGCACCTTCTTTTTAAACTCATCCGCGCTCAGCACCACCCGCGAGATCTGCGCCTCGGCGGCGTCGCCCAGAGGCGACTCCACGCTCTTAAGATACGGCAGGTCGCCGCCCCACACATCCCGCGAATTTTCCGTGCGCCCGTAGGACGCGCTGTGGAACACGGCGTTCACGGGCTTCGAGTCGTATGTGAGCACCTCCCCGTCCGTGTCCCCCACCGCCGCGCATATCTTTTCGTAATACTTCTCCTCCCAACTGTCGCCCCACTTCCCCCGCGCCTCCGAAAGCGTCATATATGCCTTGCAGTGCCCCGGGTCGGTGCACACGTCCGCCCCATCGTGAACGTCCGCCGCGCCGGGATGCTCACGGTTCCCAAGATACTTGTTATAAGTATAGCTTCGCGCCGCCACCGCCTGCGCCCTGAGCGCGTCCGGCTCAAAGGATGCGGGCATCTCCGCCGTGACCACCCCCGTAAGATAATCGCGCAGACAGATGTCCTCCTTTTCTCCCGTGTCCGCGTGCATAAGACTTATAATTATACTCTCGTCCCCCGTTTTTTCCTCCTCCGGCGCGGGCGCGCTGTCCGCGTTTCTGCACAAAAGCGGCGGCAGAAAGAGCATAACGAGCCAGACAAGCATTACAAATATGAAAATTCTCCTCATTTTTTCTCCTCCAGGACGTTCTTTTTCTTGACGGTTCATAATTATTCAGTTAAAATATTTTTATATATATTTTTTTATGTACTCATCCGGAGGTGAAAATATGCCTGTAGAGAACTATATGATCAATCGGGCGTATCTTGATAAGCTTTATAAGAAATTTACCGAATATACGACGATAGACCCAAGCGCATTCGACAACACAAACATAAAGCGCGGCTTAAGAAACGCCGACGGCACAGGCGTCATGGCGGGCGTTACCGTAATAGGCAACGTACACGGCTACCTTATAAACGAGGGCGACAGAATGCCCATCGACGGCGAGCTTTATTACCGCGGCATTAACATAAAGGACATGGTGGAGGGCTACGACGGCCCGAAGAACCGCCGCTTCGAGGAAGTGGCGCACCTGCTGCTTTTAGGCAGCCTCCCCAACGCGGAGGAGTTCGAGATATTCGGCAGCATGCTCACTAAGCTGCGCGACCTGCCCAAGGGTTTTACCGAGGACATGATAATAAAGGCCCCCAGCTCCGATATAATGAACAAAATGGCGCGAAGCGTCCTCGCCATGTACTCCTACGACCCCGACCCGTCAAATCTGTCGGTGGAGAACGTGTTAAGGCAGTGCATTGAGCTTACGGCGCGCCTTCCCATAATCGCGGCTCACGCCTTCCACGTTAAAAGGCACTTCTACGACAGAAAGAGCCTCTATATCCACCTGCCCAAGGCAAAATACGGCACGGCGGGCAACTTTTTGAACGCGGTGCGTCCCGACAAGAAGTTCACCGAAAGCGAGGAGAGCATTCTCGACCTTGCGCTGGTGCTCCATGCCGAGCACGGCGGCGGCAATAACTCCACCTTCACCACCCGCGTGCTTACGAGCGCGGGCACCGACACGTATTCGGCAATATCGGCGGCCATAGGCTCCCTTCGCGGCTACCGCCACGGCGGCGCGAACATTAAGGTCCACAATATGTTCGAGACAATGAAGCAGGACGTTCACGACGTGCGCGACGACGACGAGGTCTCCGATTACCTTGAGCGCATACTCCGCAAGGAAGTGGGCGACAGAAGCGGCCTCATCTACGGTATGGGTCACGCCATTTATACAAAGAGCGACCCCCGCGCCGTGCTGTTAAAGAAGGCGGCGCGCGAGCTTGCGGTGGAAAAGGGCATGCTCGACGAGTTCGAGCTTCTTGACCGCGTGGAGCGTCTCGCCCCCGCCATACTCAATAAAAAGATGGGCTCCCACAGGGTGGTCTGCGCGAACGTTGATATGTACTCCGGCTTCGTTTACAGGATGCTAAACATCCCGATGGAGCTTTACACCCCGCTTTTCGCCATCGCAAGAATCGCGGGCTGGTCGGCTCACAGAGTCGAGGAGTTACTCAGCGGCACCAAGATAATACGTCCGGCATACAAGAACATCGCAAAGACGCGCACCTACACGCCCATGAGCGAGCGCACCGCATACGAAAGCCCTTCTGTCACGGCGAAGGAGTAAAAAACAAATCACCAAAAAAGGATGATGATATCATTGCAGGCAGTACTTACGGTCATATTTTCGGCGGCGGCGCTTGTGCTTTCGCTTATAAGACTTAATACCGCCATGGAGCCCGACGGTCTTTTCATAAAAGGGCATCCGCTCACATACGCGCTTTCGGCGCTGCTTATTCTGTTTTTCATACTGTCCGTGCTTCTTAATATAAAAAAGGACAAATTCGGCACGCTGGACATAACTAAGCAGATATCCCCCCACGGCTTCGGCAAGGTCATGGCCTTCGTCATGCTTGCGGCGTGCGTCATATCCGCCGTCGGCTTTATCGCGGCGGGCATGGGACAGCGTTTCGAGATGCGGACTGCGGTCATGGTGCTTCTGTCCGTCATAATGGCGTTCACCTTCCTGCCCATAGCCGTATACTTCGCCTCCGGCAATTATAAAACGTCCCTCGTCCCGGCGGCGCTGGCCCCCGTTTTCATAACGGCGGTCATGCTCATTGTGAACTACATTTCGGTCACGCAGATGGCGACACCCGCCCAGTACGGCTACCTTATAATAGCCCAGCTTGCAAACGTGCTGTGCTTCTATTATCTTGCGAAGTTCTTAAGCGGCGCGCCCTGCGCGAGAGGCGCCGTTATAACGTCCTCCTTCGCGGCGGCGGCAAACGCGGCGGCCTACGTCGGCCCCTTCGTATACGCAATTGTCGGCGGCAGCTTCACCGCGGGAAGCCTTCAGGGAATCCTTGGCGTCGCGTCATGCCTCTATGCCATAGCGATACTTCTGTTCGTAAGACGGGAGAGCGTGAAATAATATGGACAGAGACGTTTTTGAACGCCTTTTGGACGAGGTGGCCTGCGAGCTGCCCCAGGAGTTCTACAACGACTTAAACGGAGGAATAATAATCTCCGACGAAGCGCCCTACCACGATCAGAGCGTGGCCGACGACCTCTATATCATGGGGGAATACAGAAGAAGCGCCATGGGACGTCAGATAGTTATATTTTACGGCTCCTTCGCAAAGCTCTACCCCAATATGCCCGAGGAGCGGCTTAAAAAGGAGCTCCGGCGCGTACTGCGCCACGAGTTCCGCCATCACCTTGAGGGCCTCGCGGGACAGCGCGACCTTGAGGTGGAGGACGAGGAGGAGATAGCCGACTATCTTTGGCGGCACGAGCAAAGAAAACGCCGCCGCCAAAGCGGACAGGGAAGGCTGTCCGGTTTTCAGATCGGCAGAAAACGGGAAAATAAATAAACCGCCCACCCGGGCGGTTTTTTGTTTATCGCAGACCGTTCGGCTTTATGATTCGTTCTTATGTAAACTATAAGCCGCGCCGACCTTTGCCCCAAAACGGGGCAACCGCCTCGTGTCATTCTGAGCGAAGCGAAGAATCTCTTTTCAGAAGCCTCCTTCTAAAGCCTCCCTTGTTGAACCACCCCAAAAAATCCCCTGCGCGTATTTTTCGGGGGCACATAAAAATGCCTTCCCCCCCTGGGGAAGGTGGACAGGTTATCATTTGAAGTGCAACACTTTAAAAAAACAGAAGACAACATGGGGAATATCGAGTAAAATGTAAGCGACCAAACCACATTCACAGGAGGGATTCCCATGTTGTCCTACACACATTTTACACTAGAAGAAAGAAAATATCTACAACAACTTTTATCTGAAGGCTACAGTATGCGCAAGATCGCAGAAATACTGGAGAGAAGTCCCTCCAGTATC
>JAFOLN010000221.1 GCA_017419325.1 Clostridia bacterium | reverse complement strand
TACTCTCTCGTGTAGCCGTAGCCGCCGAACAGCTGCAGGCAGCGTCTCGTTACGTCGGACGCGTTTCTTGCTGCAACGAGCTTTGCCATTGCGGAATACTGCGAGTAGGGCTCGCCGTTGTCCTTTGCGTTGGCTGCGCGGTAAACGAGCAGTCTTGCGGCCTCGGTGTTGGCCTTCATCTGTGCAAGCTCGAACTGCGTGTTCTGGAACTGGCTTATGCGCTTGCCGAACTGGGTTCTTTCAGTAACGTACTTAACGGTCTCTTCTATCGCGCCTTCTGCGATGCCGAGAGCCTGTGCCGCGATGCCTATACGGCCGCCGTCCAGCGTAGCCATTGCAACCTTGAAGCCCTTGCCGAGCTCGCCCAGCAGGTTCTCCTTCGGAAGCTTAACGTCCTCGAATATAAGCTCGCAGGTAGCGGAGCCGCGGATACCCATTTTTTCCTCGTGCTTGCCGATGGAGAATCCGGGAGTATCCTTTTCAAGGATGAACGCGCTTATGCCCTTGTTGCCCTTCGACTTGTCGGTCATGGCGAATATAACGTATACATCGGCCTCGCCGGCGTTCGTGATGAATATCTTGGAGCCGTTTACGAGCCAGTGGTCGCCGCAGTCAACAGCCGTGGTGAGCTGACCTGCCGCGTCGGTGCCTGCGCCGGGCTCGGTAAGACCGAACGCGCCCAGAAGCTTGCCCGAGCATAAGCCGGGGAGATACTTCTTCTTCTGCTCTTCGGTGCCGAAGTTGTATATGGGCCATACGCAAAGCGAGGTGTGGCCGGATATGATAACTGCCGTGGTAGCGCATACCTTTGCTATCTCCTCGATGCACTGCGCATACGAGAGGTTGTCCATTCCGGTGCCGCCCCACTCTTCGGGGAAGGGAATACCGAGCATACCCATTTCGGCCATCTTGTCAACGGTCTCTCTGGGGAAACGCTCCGTTCTGTCGATCTCTGCCGCAAGAGGCTTTACTTCCTGCTCTGCAAACTGACGGTATAATTCAACAAGTTCTTCATGCTCGGTGTCGAGTCTGAAATCCATATAGACATCTCCTTCAAAACTATTTATTCTGTAAAGCCGCGCCCGAAGGGGAACGGTCTTTCAGTCAAAATTAGGCTCAGCCCGCGGTCGAGCCGCCGTCCACAACGAAGTTGGAGCCGGTCATGTAGCCCGACATGTCGGATGCGAGGAATACCGCTGCGGCGCCGATTTCCTCAAGCTTTGCAAAGCGATTGAGGGCCGTGCGGCTTAAGAGCGCGTCGCGTACCTTCGGATTGTCGAGCTGGTCCGCGTTTATCTCGGTGCGTACATATCCGGGGCAGATGCAGTTTACGGTGATATCGTATTTGCCCCACTCAAGAGCGAGGGACTTCGATACGTTTACAACGCCTGCCTTTGCGGCGCTGTAAGGCGTTATGCGCTTCGTGCCCTTTAAGCCCGCTGCGGAAGCCACGTTTATGATGCGGCCGCCGGTGCCCTGCTTTATCATCTGCTTTGCGGCTGCGGTGTCGCAGAAGAAAACAGCCTTAAGGTCGAGGTTCAGAACCTTGTCCCACTGCTCGGGCGTTATGTCAACTGCCTTTGCCGTAACGGCGCTGCCCGCGTTTGCGACCATGATATCGAGCTTGCCCATTATCTCAACGGTCTTGTCGATAAGGTTCTGCAGTCTTGCCATGTCGGTAACGTCGGTGGGGATGCCCTCCGAACGCACGCCGAGGCTTCTTATCTCTTCGCTTACGCGCTTGCAGTCGTCCGCGTTTCTTGCGGCAACAACAACGTCCGCGCCGAATTTTGCCAGGGAAACGGCGATCTGATAGCCTATGCCCTTGGTGCCGCCCGTAACTATTGCCACCTTGCCCTTAAGGTCAAAGCTCGGAAAAGTTACTTCATTGATTGTCATTTGTTTTACCCCCCAAATAATAATATTTTGTTTTTTAAAAAAGCCCTTAAAACCACACTATATACAATTATATGATAACATTATTTACAACTGTTTTCAAGTATAAATAAACTAAAAAACAGCTTAATATGTCACGCTTTTTAGGACAAAACGCATAAAACCGCGGTTTACAGCTCAGAAAGAATGCGCTTTCTTGAGCTCTCTACCTCGGCGCACACCTTTTCAATGTCTACCGTCGGAAATTCGCCGTTCTTATATACGATGCGGCCGTCTATCATCGTCATGACGATTGAGGACGGGTCGAGGGCGTAGACGATATGGGAAAGAAGGTCGTGCTCCGGCTGCATGGAGGGCGTGTCCAGATTTATCATGACGAGATCCGCCCGTGCACCCGCCTTCAGTACGCCGCAGTCCGCGCGTCCCTGGGCGCGCGCGCCGTTTACGGTAACGGTGCGGATGGCCTCCTTCGTCGAAATGAGCTTCGGGTCGCCCGAAATGCCCTTGTGGAGGAGGGCGAAAAGCTTCATATCGGCAAAGAGGTTAAGCGCGTTGTTGCTTGAGGGGCCGTCGGTGCCGAGCCCCACGTTTATGCCCGCCGCGAGGGCGCGGGGAATGTCTGCCACGCCGCTTGCAAGCTTTAGGTTGCTTACGGGGCAGTGGGCCACGGTCACGCCGTGGCGCGCAAGGATGTCGAAGTCGCCGTCCTCCAGAGCGACGCAGTGGGCGGCGGTCACGGGCTTGTCTAAAAGGCCCAGCTTTTCAAAATACGCGGGCGGCGTCAAGCCGTGGCGCTCCCTGCATTCTTCCACTTCCTTTTTCGTCTCCGAAAGGTGGATGTGGACGCGGGCGTCAAGCCCCTTTAAGTATTCTGCCAGAGCGCCCACGATGCCGGGGTTCGACGTATATTCGCCGTGGATGGAGAAGTCGGCGAGGATGCGTCCGCCGCAGGATTTGTGTATCGTTTCGAAGTTCTTTTTCTCGCTTAAAAAGTTCGCGTTCTCCGAAAGGGGCTTCCCGTCGAAGCTTGTTATGCCCGACGACAGGTTTATCTTAAAGCCCGTCTCCGACGCGGCGCGGGCGATGGCGTCGGTGTGGAAGTACATCTCGGTGGAAGCGGCCGTGCCGTACTTCACCATCTCCGCGATGCCGAGGAGCATGGAATTGTAAACGTCGTGCTCGCTCATCTTCGCCTCGAAGGGGAATATCCTCGTAAAGAGCCAGTCGGACAGCGCCATGCCCTCGCCGTAGCCGCGAAGGAGCGTCATGGGGGAATGGGCGTGGATGTTGTAAAGAGCGCTCATAAGGAGCTTTCGGCTCCCGTCGCACACCTCGCCCGTGTACCCCTCCGGCGCTCTTTCGCCGATGTACGATATGCGCCCGTCCTGCACGCATACATTCATATTTTTCTTTACGTCGAGGTTCTC
>JAFOLN010000220.1 GCA_017419325.1 Clostridia bacterium | reverse complement strand
TGGAATAAGTCTCAGTCGGCCAAGGACGCAAACGGCAAGCCCTTCCCCGATGACAAGGACACCGACGGCGACGGCGAGGTCTATATGATTTATAAGGACGGCAAATGGGACGGCGAATATATTGACGGACTTGCGCTTGACAACATACTTACCGGCTACTTCCCGACGCTTGAATCCACGGAAGATTTTGCGGACGTGCCGTGGCGCGCGCTCTACGAGGCAAGAGGCTGAATATAAACGCATTTTAAAAAAGAGGAATCGAAGGATTCCTCTTTTTTATTTCCCGCCGCGTCCGTTAAAAACGCCTGAGATATAGACAGGTGCCTTTGGAGGCGGTATAATAAACTTACCTATATTATCAAGAAAGGAAGATCTACTCATGAACAGAAAACGACTTCTTTCCGTTGTTCTTTCGCTCGTGCTCGCATTTTCGCTCCTGCCTGCGGCATTGGCGGCCGACGGGCCGTTTACGGACGTGCCGGACGACGCGTGGTACAGCCCGGACGTGCAGAACGCCTACGCGCTGGGACTTATAAACGGCAAATCGGAGGGCAGATTCGCCCCGAACGACAATATGACGTATGCCGAGGCCGTGAAGCTTGCGGCCTGCATGCACCAGAACGCCACGGAGGGCAGGATAACGCTTGAGAACGGCTCTCCCTGGTACCAGACCTACGTTGACTACGCAAAGGCAAACTACATAATCCTTAATGATTACAACTGGAACGCTCCCGCAAGCCGCGCGGGCTATCTCGACATATTCTCCCGCGCGCTGCCCTACTCGCAGCTTGCGGAGATGAACTATGTGCCCGAGGGCTCCATCCCCGACGTTAAGATCTCGCACCCGCAGGCATATGAGATATATCAGATGTACCGCGCGGGCATCGTTCAGGGCGTGGACGCAAACTTTAACTGCTCCCCCGACTCCAATATAACGCGCGCCGAGGTTGCGGCCATACTTTCCCGCATGACCGACACGGACAAGAGAAAGAAATTCTCCGTTCCCGAAGCCGCAAATCCGGGCGCGCCCGACTTTGACTACGCCGCAGCCAGGGCAGTAAACGAGTTTTTAGCTAATGCAGTGCTGCCGGCCGGCATCCAGACGGGTTACGAAGACATGGGCGTCTACGACTCCTACGCAATTTACGACGTGGACCGCGACGGCGAAAACGAGCTTATCTTCAGCGTATACAACGCCCCTGTGGCAGGTCAGGTGACCGCGGTATACAAGCTTGATTACAGAACGGGCGAGCTCTTTTTGGAGTTCACAGGAACCACGCAGACCATATTCTATGAAAACGGCACCGCGCGCTCCTGGGTGTCGCACGCAACGGGCTTAGAGACCGAGGCGCACTGGCCCTTCGAACAGTATGTATACGATAAGGAAAAGGACGCATACGAATTTGTGGGCTACGTTGCCGCATGGGACAAAGCAGTCGCTCCCGAGGCATATGAAAAAAAGTTCCCCGATGAGGCGGACATAGACGGCGACGGCACCATATATACCATTACCCTTCCGGGCGACGTTATAATGGATAACCTTGACAAGTCCGACGTGGACGAATGGCTCTCGCAGTACGGCGCGTCCCTTGACGAGACAGACATTATTCAGATAGACGGACGGTCTCTTACTCAGGCGAGAGGCTGAAATCATGAACACTGAAAAAAGCGGCGAAAGCCGCTTTTTTCAGTCTGCGCAAATAAAAAAAAATAAGAACCGGGAATATCCGGTTCCCGGTTCTTACTTCTATAAAGTTTAGGGAAAAATAAATAAGGGAGTTTGAAATATCTTTCACATGTGCAGTTTCGCCCTTCTGCCATATATTCCGTTTCTGCATAAGGGCCGAAACAAGCTAAAACCATGACACGGCGCCCCGTATGTCTTTGATGCGAAAACATACGAAACGCATTTCTTTTGCAGGCCTTCCGCTTGTGCGCGAACGAAAGAGCCCGCTTCCGTAATTTTACGGGGGTGCGTAAAATTTCGTTTTTGCGCTTTGCGTGTCACAAAACGCATTAAGTCAGCAACCAAATTCTTTTTGAGGAAATATTATTAACGCTTCTGCCTGTGCGTTAGACTCTCCACACCGCCTTTCTTTCGCATCCTTCTCTCCAATGCTTTTTCACGGCTCAAAGCATCGGTATATGCGTTATTCGTTTGGTGCACGTCACTTGCCGCGAGGGGTATTGCCTTATATGTGAAGCCGGATTTTTGTCCGGCGCCGTGCCGTATTAACAGCCGTAAACGAGTTAGTTTTTATTAACTCTTGTTTACGTTAATAGGTTAGCATAAGCTAACCGCTTTTGTCAAGTGGTTTTTTAAACTTTTTTAAGATAAATTTATTCTTTCTCCCCCGCGCCGAACGCCGCCGCGAGGCGCTCCTTTTCGCCGTGGGAAAGCCGCTTCAATGCGGCCTCTCTTTTCATGGCCTCCGACTTCGTTTCAAACTTTTCAAGATACACAAGGCGAACCGGAAGGCGCGAGCGTGTATATTTCGCGCCCCTGCCCGAGTTGTGTGTCCTTATGCGGCGGTCGGGGTCGCAGGTATAGCCGCAGTAGAGGGTGCCGTCGGCGCATCTTACTATATACGAAAAATACAACGCGCCTTCACCTCATAAAGTAGTTGAGCCACAGGACAGATTTACCCATGGGGCGCGCCTCTTTAAGCTCAAGCGAGGCGGGCCTTTGTTCGGAAAACAGGGGTCTTGCGTCGCCGTCCGCCATGACGGGAGCCACCACAAGGCTGAGCTCGTCCACAAGCCTCTCCTTAAAGAACGCGCCGTTTATTATGCTGCCGCCCTCCAAAAGAAGCTTCTCTATGCCGAATATGCGCTTAAGCTTCGAAAGCGCGAGTCTTAAGTCAAGCTCATGCTCCCCCGCGAAGATATACGACGCGCCTATGCGGTGAAGGTAGTCCGTATATCCGTCGTCCGCGTCCTCGCAGAGCACCTCAATTACGTGGGCGTTGTCGTAGCCCGGGTCGTCGTCGGATATGCGCCCCGACTGCCAGCCGAGCCTTCCGCGCCTGTCGAAGGACACGGCGTAAAACGCGCCGCCGTCCGCCGCGATATAATCCATGCGGGGCGATGCCTTCCCCGTAAGGTTGAGCATGTCCGGCTTTCGTCCCTTCGTAAAGCTTTCCTCCATCGTCACCCTGCCGCAGGCAAAGCCGTCGGCGGTGAAGCTCCTGTGAAGCTCGTAATACTTTTCGCTTGCGTATTCGCATTCGGGCGAGAAAAGAAAGTCGCCCGTCACCTTGCCGTCAAGGGAGCATACCATGTGGCATATAACATAAGGTCTGTCCATTTTCCACCTCATAATAAAGAATGTTCAATTTATTATACAAAAAAGCGCGGGATATTTCAAAATATACAAAAAACCTCCGATTTGCAGTAAAATATAATCGAATAAGCTTCTTGTCCGTTATAGAAATCTATGGTATATTTATTATATATCACACTACAATACAAAGCAAAGGGATATACAATGAAAAAGGCACTTATTATTATGTTGATCGCGGCGTTTTTCCTTATCGCGCTGCCCTCCTGCAACGTAAATATAAACAGGACGGACAACGATAATACCGACGCCGCCGAAGAGACCGACACGCAGACTCCCGAGGAGTTTCCGAGGGACGGACAGCCCATAGTTTACACCGTCTCCGATGAGGGCATACTCACCGTAAGCATGCAGAACGACTCGGGCGACCCCGACGCAATATGGTACTATACCGAAGCCCCCGGCCCCGGGGATACCGGCGCTGTACAGATACTTTCCGCAGACAATACGGGCGGCAAGTTCACCTCCGAATTCGCGGGTACAAGCGACGGCAGCGCGTCTCTCACCTTCATCCTTTCCCGCGACGACGAGCTCTATGAGACAGGCGTCCTTGACGTTACCGTAAGCGGCGGCGTTATAACGGAAGCGAAAGCCTCCCCCGTTACCGTGATATCGGCGTATGCGTCCCCCGAGCCCCCGGCATCAGAGCCTGCGCCCGAGACCGCACCCGATACCGCGCCCGAAAACGAGGCTCCGCGCACGCCTTCGCTGCTCCCCGCGTATTATTACAGCGGCTCGGACGAGCATCTCGGCGTCATCTGCGCGTATCTTACGGCGACATACGCGCCGAATTACGCGGGCGACATTCAGATACCCGCCCCCGTAATATATAAGACGGACGACTCCGACCCCTCGTACCTTAAGGTATGGGGACGCTTCCTAATCGACTCCTACAACTTAAACGGCCACGCCCTCGACATAAGCGGCGGCGGCGAGGTCCTCGGAATGTTCACGCTCCGCAAAACAGGCGCGGGCTTTGAGGTCGAATCGTTCGAGGCGGTAAGCGACGGCTACGACAAGAGCACCGACATACGCCGCATCTGCGAGGGCGACGAGAGCCTTGTAAACAGGTTCTATAAATCCCACGCAAGTGACAGCACTGCGGCGCGCGTGGATTATGTGAGCGCCTACGTCTCCGCGAACTCCCTTGAAATAGACCGTTACAGGGACATGGACGGCACAGAGCATATGCTTTGGGGCGTGCCCGTTCTGGAATGACATAAGAAAATAAAAAATCCGAAGGCACGAAGCCTTCGGATTTTTTTGTTATAAGCTTAAATGTTATCGAGCGCCTGCTTTATGTCGGCGATAAGATCCTCTGCGTCCTCGATGCCTACGGAGAGACGGATAAGGTCGGGCGATACGCCTGCCGCGCGAAGCTCGTCGTCGTTCATCTGACGGTGGGTCGACGACGCGGGATGGAGAACGCACGTCTTTGCGTCGGCCACGTGGGTCGCTATGGAAGCAAGCTTCAGCCCCGCCATGAACTTCTCGGCCGCGGCTCTGCCGCCCTTTACGCCGAAGGTTATAACGCCGCAGGTGCCGCCGGGCATGAGCTTCTTTGCAAGCTTGTAATACTTGTTGCCCTCAAGGCCGGGATAATTTATCCACTCCACGTTCTTCTGCTGACTTAAGAACTTCGCAACTGCCAGCGCGTTCTCGCAGTGGCGCGCCATTCTCAGGTGGAGCGTCTCAAGACCCATATTGAGAAGGAACGCGTTCATCGGGGCAACCTGGGAGCCCAGGTCGCGCATAAGCTGCGCCACGGCCTTCGTTATGTATGCGCCGCCGAGACCGAACCGCTCCGTATAGGTGATGCCGTGATAGCTCTCGTCGGGGGTGGTGAGTCCGGGGAACTTGTCGGGGTACTTCGTCCAGTCGAATTTGCCGGAGTCCACGATGGCGCCGCCCACGGTCATTGCGTGGCCGTCCATATACTTCGTCGTGGAGTGTATAACGATGTCCGCGCCCCACTCTATCGGGCGGAAGTTTATGGGCGTCGCGAAGGTGTTGTCAACTATAAGCGGTACGCCGTGGCTGTGAGCCGCAGCGGCGAACTTCTCTATATCCAGCACAACGAGCGCGGGATTTGCGATGCTCTCGCCGAATACGGCCTTCGTGTTGGGCTTAAACGCCGCGTCAAGCTCCGCGGGGGTGCAGTCGGGGTCAACGAAGGTAAAATCTATGCCCATGCGCTTCATCGTTACGGCGAAGAGGTTGTAGGTGCCGCCGTATATGGTGGACGCGGAAACAACGTGGTCGCCCGCCGAGCAGATGTTGAATATGGAATAAAACGAAGCCGCCTGACCGGACGAGGTGAGCATTGCGGCCGTGCCGCCCTCAAGAGCGGCTATCTTTGCGGCGGTAACGTCGTTCGTCGGGTTCTGAAGGCGCGTATAGAAATAGCCCGATTCCTCAAGGTCGAAGAGCTTCGCCATTGCTTCGCTCGTCGAGTATCTGAAGGTGGTGCTCTGAACTATGGGGAAGTTGCGCGCTTCGCCGTTCGTCGCCGTATAGCCGCCGTGTACGCAGTTGGTATTTATTTTGTAATCACTCATTGGTATCTCCTTCTTTCTTAAACGCTTGTTTAAATCATGTGTTAATTATAGCTAATGACGAATACGCCTGTCAATTCTTTAATTTACATACCGCCCTTGTGCTCCTCGTCGTTTCCGTATATCGTGCCGCCGGTGATAAACGGCGCGTCCTGCCTTGAGAGCCGTCTGAAGTTCATTATTGCGGCTATTGTCACTATCACTTCAAAGATGAAGAATATAACGAGGAACGCGTCGCTTCCCGTTGTAAGGCAGAAGTCGTAAAAGCCGTGAAGCAGCATGGGCACGATGAGCGCGAGACGAAGATTGCGGCGCGTGCCGCGGTAGTCGCCCCTGTACTCGCACCGCTTTGCGATGCCGTAGAAAAGGCCCATGAAAACGCCGTCCATGGCGTGGGACGGCACCGAAAGGATGCCGCGCATGAACGCAAGACCCAGCGTCGCGTCCGCAAGGTAGAGTATATTCTCCACCGCCGCAAAGCCAAGCGACGCGCAGACCGAATATACCACCGCGTCGAACGTGTGGTCAAAGGCGGGATTTCGCCATGTGAGGCGTTTTAATACGAAGTACTTTCCGCCCTCCTCCACAAGCGCCGTCACGATGAAGTTGTCGATTATAAGATAAAGAAGGGTGCCCTCAACGACAAACGCGTCAAGCACCGCCATGCCTATAAGGCCGAGAATCATCGCGCTTATTACAGTAAGCGCGCCGCCTATCAGAAGCTTTATAAGAAGCATGGGCGGCTCCTTCTCTATTTTATCGTGTCGCCATACTATTATAAATATGATGATGCACGGGAGCAGCGCAAAAAACGTCATTTCCCCCGCCCCTTTCTTCGTAAAGTTACAGTACACGTCTATTTTATCATCCAAATTCCCTTTTTTCAACAAAAAACGCGCCCTCGCCCATAAAAAAGGCGGGGCAAACGCCCCGCTTTTTTATCTTCCCCCGTGGGAATAATAATACTCCTCCGCTTCCTCGTAATCGTAAAAGTCGTCGTAGTACCAGTCGTAAAAATCCTCGGGATGGGAAAAATCGCCTACATCCTTGTCATCGGGTATGACTACCGTCGAAATATCCGCGCGCGGGGGCTTTGGGTCGCTTCTGTAATCCCACACCTCGGTCACATGTCCGTCAATGCACCGGGCAGTGAAGATGCATTTGCCGTCGTAGCGGGAAAAATCATAGATGTTCGCGCTGTATACCTTTCCGTTCTTCGTCTCATTATTATGATACACTTTCTCTTCGGGCGCGCCCAGAGAAGTGTCGGCTATGCGCGATTCGGGCATGCCCACAAACGGAACGCCGTTTTCTATGCGATCCTCATACCGTATGCGTGAACTCACGGTTTGAATGCGCTCGTTTTTATTGTTCTTACTGTTTCGTTCGACGACTAATCTGTCAAGAAAAGCGTCAACTTTTTCTTTTTGCTCCCATGTATGATGGTCAAGGTGATACTCTTGGCCGTACAGCAGTTCAATCGCCTCCTGCAGCCGCCCGCCTTCGTAGAATATATGAGCGCTGCAGATATGGGAAAGCGCGTCCGTGTCCATATAGTCCCTGTCTTTAATGAGGGCAAGACTTAACCATGCCGATCTGTATTTCCCTTTTTCCATATACTGCTCTGCTTTTTGATAGTTGGTGTATGCACTGTAAAGGTCTAAGAAATATGACCCAGCAATGTATAAAGATACCGCGACGACGCACACGACCGCCGCGGCCGCAATACGCCGTCTGCGCGAAAGCTTTTTAATCCCGCTGTACTCTTCGCTCCTTCTTCGCTTTTTGCCTTTGTCATCCGACAGATTTACGCCCCACGGGTCTTCCTCGTCCGTGTCGTTCT
>JAFOLN010000219.1 GCA_017419325.1 Clostridia bacterium | reverse complement strand
GAGTCTCCGAATACCCCAAGCTGGTACAGGCCGAAAAGTATGGCTACCGCGCCGCCTATGCGGGCAAGGATGAGCCTGTGGCTTCCGAAAAAGCTGCCCACGGCCGTCATGCCGAGCCCCAAAAGAAAGAAAGCGAAGCTTATTCCTATAACGAAGAACAGCGTTCCCACTATGACGCGGCTCTGACGGTAGCGAAGCGCGCCGTCCCCGTCCACCGCCGCGCCGCCGCCGGAAAGGTACCCGAGATACACGGGCAGAAGCGGCAGTATGCACGGCGAAAAGAAGCTTATTATCCCCTGAAGAAAGACGGTGAACGCGGGTATGCCCATGCCAAAAGAAAAAATCACGCTTTCGTCTCCTTCGCTATATTTCCGTTACAGGGTTGCCCTTTCGGGGCAGAGGCTCGCGCACGGGCAGGCCGTCCGGCGTGTCCGCGTACCCGAGGGCTACGGCGACGTATACCCGCTCGTCCGGCGCCATGCCGAGGCCTGAAAGGTATTCGTTTACCGCATCGTTTTCGTTAAGCCATTTAAGCTGATTTATATAGCAGCTCCCAAGGTCAAGCGCGTTTGCCATAAGCATTATATTCTGTGCCGCAAGCACACAGTCGGCAAGATTGTTCGTGTAGTCCTTTTTATTCGCAATCGCCACAAGCACCGGCGCGTTATAGTGAAAGACGTAGCTTCCGTTCTTCGATGATGTTATCGCCCGCGCCATGGCGGGGTACATGCCGGGGGTTGTTTCCATCTTTGCAAACTCGTCTTTTACAAGCTCCGCAAGCCTTGTAAGCACTTCTTTATTCTTTATAACGATAAAATGCGCGCTCTGGCTGTTGCTGCCGCTGGGCGCGTAGCGTCCCGCCTCGACAGCCTTCGATATGAGCGCCGCGTCCGGCGCGTCGGGCTTGAATTTTCTTGTGCTTCTTCTCGTTCTTATAAGCTCAAATGCATCCATATATACGCCTCCAAAAAGCTTTTATTAAAGGCGAAAGCAGGGACAGTCCCTGCTTTCGTAAACGGTTCTATAATGTTTTATTTTGCAAAAGCAGAATTTATCCAGACGGGTATGTTCCACAAAAGCTGCAAGAGTATGATGATGAACGGCGGGATGTGGGTCATGCCGTTGAACAGCGCGATAAGCGTGAGCAGTATGGGTGCGCCTATCATTGCCGCCATCATGAATATCTTGTTCATGCGCGTCGCAAATCGTATGGACTTGAGCGCGCCTATGAGCGCCGTGAAGGAGAGTACGCTCTGTCTCGTAAGATACATGCCGCTTCGGCCTATCTGGTCCGTGGTGGAAAGAAGGTCCTTGAACTTCATTATATCCTGCGGATGCATAAGCTTTAAGCTGTCGTCGTCCTCTATCTCGAAGAGCGTCTTAAGTCCGTGCTCCGTAAGGTTCGGGTCGAAGGTGGCGATAACGCTCTTTACGTCCTCTCTTTCAAGCTTCATGAGTGCTTCCGCAGCATATGTATCGAGCAGATAAGCCATGGAGAATACGCACACGAGCCTGCCGTCGAGAGCCACGTACATATTGTAGCGGGATTTGCCCTCCTTAAAGTACCTGTCGGGGTGGGAGGAGGATATAACGCCCTGGCTTATCATAAAGTCGCGGTTGCCGAGAAGTATCTTCGCGCCGTCAACGAGAGCCAGAAGTCCCTCGCCGTCTATTCTCTCATAGAAGCTTACGGTCTTTAACATATCCTCCCTGTGGTCGATTATGTCCATGAACGCGAACTTCGCCGGGCTGTCTATCGTAACGAAGATGCTTGCCACATCGGGCAGGATATGGGATATTACGTCCTTGTCAACAAGCTTTAAGCTCTTTATAAGCACGGTGCCCTGTCTGAATACGTCGCTGTCATCGAGGAGCACAGCTTCCATCTCGCTGTACTTCGACGCGCATACGGCGCCGCTTATAACCGCGCCCTGTCGGCGCGCGTTATTTGTGGTGCGGGCGAATACGAGCGAACCCACGAATTCGAACATGGAGGGCAGCACCATTGCGAACACGGCGGCCAGCAGGCCGAACCAGCGTTCAAATCCGCCTCTTTGTCCAAGTACCACTGCCACAAGTATGAAGCATACCACCGATACCGCAAGGATTATACTCGTCATGCGGCTGCCGAGCGACGTTTCGCGTTCGCCGCCTCTTGCGTAGTCAAGGAAGCCGCCCGTCGTCAATGCGTTGTTCTTATAGTAGAAATTCTTTCCCAGCGTGGAGAACTTGCTCGTTATCTTCGTAAGCTCGCCGTCGGCCACGCTCTTTACTTCCATTATATTGCTTCCGGCCTCGTATATGGCCTCGAAGTTCTTTATATGCGTACTGTCGTATACCCTGCGGCCTATGCCGTAAAGCAGCATCGCCAGCGCAACTATGGACGCGTACGACGTGAAGGCTTCGCCCTCGATAAGGCATCTTACGAAGGAGTATATCGCCTGCACGCATATGATGACCGTTGACAGGAACACGAAGCTTACGCCCTGCTGCCTGCCGTTCGAGAAGAGCGTGCGCGCGCCGTTTCTCATAACGTCGATGTTCATGATAACGACTACCGCAAGGATGACTATCGCAACGCCGGCGTATATCTTGTCGCCGTTGGTGCCCATCGCGCCGGGAGGCACGATGCCCGCAAAGTCAAATATATCTATAAGCGCAAGCAGTACAAAGGCTATCGCCGAAACGATTATGCGCACCCACGAATTCGAGCTGTCCTCGGTGAGGGTGTCGTATACCTCGTCGTACTCGTCCGCCTCAACGCGGATCTCCTCGGGATCCTCGAACTCCTCGAGCATCTCAGCCTGCTCCATCTCTTCGTCGGTTTCGTACTCCTCGCCCTCGGGCAGTTCGCCGTCATCGTCCGCGCCGGGGCGCATCTTCTTTATAAAGCCTATCTTGTCCCCGAGCTTTCTCTTAAGCTCGTCCGCAAGATTTTCCTCGGGCTCGCCCCATTCTTCCCATTCGTCCTCGGGAATGTCGTCGTCGTCCCAGTCGCTCTTTTCGCGCTTCATCTCGCCCGTGCGCTTCATCTCACCCGTGCGCGTTATTTCGCCCGTGCGCTCTATGCGTATCGTCTTGTCTGTAACGCCCTCTGCTTCTTCGGCTTCGCCTTCGGCGGTCTCTTCCGCCTCGCCTTCGGGGACGTCTTCGCCTGCATCGGGCGCGGTTTTCTGAGGCTTTGCCTCAAATACCGCCGTCTCGTCGGCCTCGGGCTCGCTCTCGGAAGTCTGTTCGGTCTCCCGGGCGCCTTCGCTTTCGGCCGTGGAAGGCTCTTCGGCTTCCTGCTCCGCGGGAGCTTCGGTCGTCTCCGCCTCCTGTGCGGGCTCGGTCTCGGGCTCTTCGGCTTCGTCATTTATTTCGGGCGCGGTCTCGTTTTCATCCGCCTTTGGAATCTCTTCTTTTATCTCGTCCTCAGCCTTTTTGCCAACTCCCACCATAAGGCCCATCTTTATAAGCTCGGACTCGCTTTCACGAAGCGCTTCTATCGGAATGTCCTCCTTCGGAGGCTCTGCCGCTTCGGGCGCGGCCTCCTGCGGCGCGGGCGAAGCGGGTCTTAGCGGCACCGGCTCCGCGTCAAGGTCTATGTCTATAACGGGATACGACTCAGGCTTCTTCTCCGGTATGCCCTCCGCCGCTCTCTTTGCCCGTTCTTCGGCTTCCTTCTTCGCCTTCTCGCGCGCCGACTCCTCAAGCAGCTCGGCGTAATAATCGGAGGCGTCCTTTTTCTCCTTCTTCTCTATGAACGCCGCAAGGTCGGTGGCGTCGTCCTCATAGAACTCCTCCGCGTCGGCGGGGCCGAAGGCCATATCGAGGAGCTTCGCTCTTCTGTCCTGCGCCTCTATGGGCGTTTCCTCAACGAAATCCTTAACGGCCTCGGGCGCGTTTTCAAAGGATATCTCAAGCTCCTTTATCTCGTTATTGAACGCGTCGCCGTCCTCGGGACGCTTCTGATAAGCGAAAGCGTCTGCTCCCCTTTCGGGCGCGCTCCGCCTTTGCTCCCTGCGCGGCGCTGCCGCGGCGCGGGGCGACCTCGGAATGTTCATGCGCTCCTCGTTCTGCGGCGCGGGCTGGGGATTCGGCGCCTGTCTTGCGGGCTCCCTGCCCGTATCCGCGGGCGCGGCGTTTCTCTGATTTCGCACCGACTTGGGCGCCGTGCGCTCGTAACGTTCGCGGTCGCTCGTATATTCTCTCAGGATCGCCTCAAACTCGGCGTCGTCGTCATGTGCCGTTATTGCGTCCGCATAACGCTTCAGATTTCTGAATTCCTGTTTTTCCTCGAGGTTCTTCTTTTTATCCATATAAAAATTCCACCCTTTGGTTTTTTCTTTATTCCTTATTCGTTACCGTTCTGTCTCTTAAAAGCTCATACATGAGGATGCCGCCCGCAACGGACGCATTGAGCGAGTTTATCTCTCCCCGCATGGGTATGGAGAGCATGCAGTCGCATTTTTTACGTATGAGCTGCGATATGCCCGCGCCTTCGCTGCCTATGACGAGCGCGGCGGGCCCCGTTATGGGTTTTTTCTCAAAAATCGACTCACCGTCGGCATCGGAGCCGTATATCCAGACGCCCGCGGCCTTTAATTCGTCTATCGTTCTCGAAAGATTTGTAACTCTGGCCACCGCCACGTATTCAAGCGCTCCCGCCGCCGCCTTTACAACAGCGCCCGACAGCCCCACGCTGCGACGCTTCGGTATGATAACGCCGTGCGCTCCCACGGCGTTGGCCGTGCGGATTATGGCTCCCAGATTATAGGGGTCGTTTATCTCGTCGCAGAGGATGAGAAGCGCGTCCTCGCCCTTCTCCTTCGCCGCCCGAAGCATTTCCGAAACCTCGGTATACTCCTTCGCGGCGCAGAATGCCACGACGCCCTGATGCGCGCCGTTCTGGCAAAGTGAGTCAAGCTTGGGCTTTTCGGCTTCGCTTATGACTATGCGCCTTTCGCGGGCCAGCTTAAGTATTTTCATTAAAGAGCCCTCGCGGGAACCCTTCTGAACAAAAAGCTTGTCGACCTCGCGCCCGCTCTTCAAAAGCTCCATTACGGGATTTCGGCCGAAAACCACCCATTTTGAGTTATCGCTGTCATTTTCTGTGGTTCTGGTCTTCATTTGTCGCTATACCTCACTTTAATTAAAAAATATTATAACACATAACTATTCATTTTTACATGCATAGACAAAAAAATTTAAAAATTTATGAGAAATATTTTTATTCCGGCGCGGTTGTTTTTGTATAAATTTCTCAAAAGGTATTTAAAAGCGAAAAATATCGTGGTAAAATAACTGAAAACCATTCTTTTTAATAACTTTGGGGAGGAAATAAACCATGACAAAAGTCAACAAGGACAAATGCACGGGATGCGGCCGCTGCGTTCAGGCCTGCACCAAGTATCTGTTCACAATTAAGGACGGCGTTGCCGTGTGCGACGACAGCGACTGCTTCGAGTGCGGCCATTGCGGCGGCGCGTGCCCGTTCGGTGCAATCGAATACGACTGGACGAAGGCTTCCGTAGGCGACAAGATAGAATTTGCCACCGAAAAGGACTTCGAGAAGGTCATCTATTCGAGACGCAGCATAAGACACTACAAGAGCGACCCCGTTGACAAAAAGACGCTGGAGCGCCTTGTTTTCCTTGCAAATCAGGCTCCCACCGGCTCGAACCAGCAGGGCGTCAAGTACATAATCACCACGCCCGAAACGACGGCGAAGCTTGAGGCCGCTGCACAGCGCGCCGTTCCGCTGTCGAACGACTATATAAAGAACTCCGCGCCCAACAAGCGCGAGGGCATCACCATGGGCGCGCCCCACGTTGTATGCATAGTGGGCAACAAGTACCTCGGCGGACACAACGCGGCCATCGCGGCCTGCGCTCTCGACCTTGCGGCGGAGCCGCTGGGACTCGGCTGCTGCTACAACGGCATTCTCGTAAGCCTCTACTTCGTTTCCGACGAGATGAAGGAAATAGTAGGCCTTTCGCCCGACGAAAAGATGTATATGATGCTGTCCGTAGGCTACAAGGGCGACGAATCGTATGTAAACAAGGTAATCCGTCCCGCTCCCGAAACGAGATACGTGTAAAGCAAACAAACCGGACTTACAGCTGTCGGCTGACAGCTTCAGACGCATTGCAAAACAGACGATGCACCGGAATCGGTGCATCGTTCTTTTTATATTCTTTTAGCTCCCGGCAGGCGTTTGGCTTATGGCGTCTTCGGCCTGTTTTTGCGCACGCGAATATATTTCGCCGCTTCCCACAAGCCCCATATGCTCCCGTATCTCGGGCTCGGACCTTTTAAGTATCTCGGCGTATATGCCGATAAGCAAAAGCTGTTCAAAGAGTATCTGTCCTTTTTCATAAAGCGCCATGGATTCGAACGGCTCCTCCCGCCGCCCGCCGTCCTCTCCCGACAGCCACGCGTCCATCTGCGCCTCCGACAGATATACGTTCTCCGTCGGACAGCCGCATTCTTCCCGATACTCGTCAATATGCTCCTGCTTTGTTGTGTTTGAAAGGCCAATGAAGCATTTTCCGTATTCCATGCCCAGCGGAACTATGCGAAGTCTTTGCAGTCTTTCCCTTCTGTCTTCGTCAATGCGGATATCAAGCCGCGCGGCGACCGCATCGGGCACGTACATGATATGCTGCACGCGGCCGAGCGCAAGCATAAGCTCCTCCTCCGAGACAAGGCCCATGCGCAAAAGCGCGTCGCCGAGATGCTCGCCCTCCTTTATGCCCTTAAGCGCGCCGTCGAGCTCCTCTGCGGTAACGGTGCTCTGCGCAAGCAGCGTGTCTCCCAGCGTTCTTCTGTACGGTCTTAACTGATTTATTGTAAGAAACTCGTGGTCAGTCTTGGCCCACGCCACCCTTATTTTCCCTATGCGGCGGGAGACCGCGCTTTTTGCGCCGGACAGGAGCGCTTTTTCCTGGGCGCTGCTTTTTGCGTCCGTTCTGCCTTTGCTCCCCGACGCGGCCATTTTCGCTTTTTTCCTGCTTTGCAGCCTCATGCGGAATGCGCGTACAGCGGCCGTGAAATTGATCACATTACCGTATATCATCCTTATGGGGAACAAGGGCGGGAACAGGCATCCGAAAAACATGGTGCGCGCTCCGTAGACATGGTACAGGGCGTATGCTCTGACGGTCTGGCGCAGCACCATGAGCCCGAATACCACCCACGACATGTAATATGCCGCCGTTCCGTTAAGATACATGGGCTCAAGATTTAAAAAGACGGACAAAAGACAGTATATCGATGCGGCATACCCCAAAACAGGCACCAGGTTCACAAGCTTGCTCTTTGCGTCCTTGTAAAAGGAGTAGCGTCCCGAAAGCGGTACATGCTCCTTTGTAAACACATCCCTTATTCCTATAGACTGCATTGTGATGCCGTATGTCCAGCGCGTTTTCTGGCGCACGGCGGCTTTGAACCTGTTCGGAAACAGTGCGCGGGTGGCGATAAAATCGTTTCGCACCCTGCCGTCCCTCTGAAGCCTCGGCAGCTTATCGAGCACATAATGAAGCTGTATCCCCTTTTTATAGAGGGACAGCGACATAAGATAGTCCTCCGTCAGGCTGTCCGAAGGGAGAATGTCCTTCCAGTTTTCCGCTTCCAGTATGCTCCGCGACAGCGCAAAGCCCGTGCCCGCACAGGGCACAAATGCGCTGATATTGCGGCGGTCCACCATGGTAATATAGTGGTTTTCCGCAAACTCGTCCGCATACGTGGCGGTAGTAAGCTGCCTGAAGAAATTACCGAACCCGGGCATCTCCAGAATCGGGAACACGGGAAACTGCAGCGCATCGTATCGCTCTATAAGGTAATTTGCCGCAAGAAATTCATAAGCATGCACCACGTCCTCGGAATCGTGAACTATAAGCGCCGCAAAGGATATCCCGGCCAATGCCTCAAAACGGCTTATCTGTCCTATAACATTATTGACGTTCTGCGCTTTCGTGGTGGGGCCCTCCATGCAGTCGACGACGGTATGCACGTTCGGAAAGCTTTTGCCGAGCTCGTTTACCACGTTCATGGTATCCGGGTCATTGGGGTACACCCCCACGAATATATGATACATCGAGGCGGGATAATCGACCGTTTCAATGATGTTAGACACCACGTCGCCGATGACGTTCGCCTCGTGCTATGCCGCGATGACCACCGCAAGCATTTTCGGAGGCGTTGAGCGCAGGGCGCGAAAGTCCATCTCGTCCTCGTCTTTTTTCTCCGGATGACGAAATCTGTCTATTACGGCTATGAGAAACCATACAAGATCATCGAGTCCGCAAATAAGATATAAGAGTATCATTATAAAACCGAGGCCCTGTACCCAAAAAGCAAGATCCAATACCGTCAACTCCCCGTAAGCTGCCGCAGCGTCGGCGCCGGGCGCGTCTGCTGCACAAAAGCTCTGATATATACAATATCCGAAATTTCCACAGAGATTTCAATTGTTTTTTTAGTTTCTTTTTTCGCCTCTTACAAAATCGCCGTACAAAGAAACGGCGCGACCTAAAATGTCACGCCGTAATCTTTACCGCAATGTCTTTTTTGCCTTCTTTATTTCGCTTAATCAACGTATTCGGTCGTATCGGGCACGGTTTCCTCAGGCACGGGCTCCGCGGCGGGAGCTTCCTCCTCAGGCTCGGGCGCGGTCGTCGAGGGTGAGGGCGCGTGGTAGCCGTGACGGCTGCACAGGGACGAAAGTCCCGAGGAGCCGTAGACTATCCTGCCTCCCGAGCCTACCCTTACGACGTAGGGGCTGTCAAGCGTCGTCACATTGGACGCGCGCGATACGTTGAGAAGCGCGACCGTTATAAGATTGCCTTTGGGGCAGTAGGGAGTCGCTATCTGATGCGTAGCCTTGTCCATCGTAACGGGATAGTGGACGTTGCACGTTTCCGTGGGCTGAGTACCGTCTATATACAACGCGGTGCTTACGCGGCCGCCGCGGTAATCGAGCTTGCAGTAGGGGCCCGGGAGCATTCCGCTGTCCTTGCAGTAAGATTCCGTTACAACCTTCGGATTGTCCGCCGGGAAGTATTTCACCTCAAGGTTCGCGTGTACGTTCTCCATGACCTTTCTCCAGAGCTGGAGCGCGGGGTTCGACGAAACGCCCGATACGGATTTCGGCTGATCGTAGCCGAACCATACCGCGCCGACGTAATACGGCGTATAGCCCACGAACCATCGGTCGAAGTCGTCGTCGGTCGTACCCGTCTTGCCCGCGGCAGGCTGGGCGCCGCCCTTTAACTTCGCG
>JAFOLN010000218.1 GCA_017419325.1 Clostridia bacterium | reverse complement strand
TCTTTTAATATGGCCCTTGCAAGCGCCACGCGCTGCTGCTCGCCGCCGGAAAGGTAAGTGCCCTCCGTTCCGATGACCGTATCCATGCCGTCCGGCAGCTTTTCAATGATATCGTCACACTGAGCCGCAGAGAGCGCCGCCATGACCTCCCCTTTCGTTGCATTCGGGCGGGCGGCGCGCACATTTTCAAGAATGCTTGCCTTGAACAGGCGGTTATTCTGAAAGACAAAGGCCACACTGTCCATAAGCACATGAGGGTCGGCGTCCCTTACGTCCACGCCGCCCACAAGGACGCTTCCGGAGCTTACGTCCCAGAAGCGCGGTATGAGACTTGCGGCCGTTGTTTTGCCGCCTCCGGAGGGGCCTACCAAAGCCACGGTCTGCCCCGGGCTTACCTTAAAGGATACACGGTCAAGCGCGGGCGTCTCTGCTCCGTCGTATGTAAAGCTTACGTCTCTGAATTCCACGCTGTTGTCCTTCGGAACCTGAGGGTCGTCTGAAATCTTAAGCTCGGGAGCGCTCATGACCTCGTTTATTCTTCTCAAAGCGGTGCCCGCAAGCATCATACCGCTTGCGGCAAACATAATCCTCGCCAGGGCCGTGGAAATAATCGCGGAGAATACCGCATAGAAAGCAAAATTCGTTACGAAGGCCGCGAAATTACCGGAATAAACCGCCCCCGGCGCCAAAAGCAGGGCCGCGGGAACAAGGAAGATAAAAGCCCCCTCCGTAAAGGTCAGGTTCACGGATTGGGGCACGCGGCAAACGCCGTCGGTATATCGCTCGGCTTTCGTGCTGTAGTCCTCAATCGCCTCTTTGAACGCTCTGAAAGAAAAGACCGTCTGCTGAAACACCTTGACTACCGGGATGCCGCGCACATACTCCGTCGCGGACTTGCTCATTACGTCCTGCGCCGCCTGATACTCCTGTATGAGCCCGGCGTTCTTGCCTCCCATCATGGTCGCCATGGAGATGACCGACACCGCCGCCGCGAGAAGGCACGCCGCTCCCATTCGCCAGTCAAAGACAAACATGAGCACAAGCATTGCAATGAACATGGCGGCCGTTCCCACGATGTCGGCAAGATTATGGGCAAGCAGCGTCTCCGTTTCCGACGCCGCCCCGTCCAGACGGTTCCTTAGAAGTCCGGAAGCGTTGGAATCGAAAAATCCCAGCGGAGTTTTCATAAGATGCGCCATGCCCGCCTTTCGTATGTTGGAGGCCGTTCTGAACGCCGCAAGATGCGTACACATCAGAGCCGCAAAATATACGGCGATACCGGCAACCGCGAAACCGAAGGCCATCCAGCCGTAGCGGGCGATCCCCGCGGCCGAGGTCCAGTCGGGCGCCGCGGCGATAAGATCGCGCGCCGCAAGCCATATGCATATATACGGGAGCATGCCCAGTATCATGGCGACGGCCGAGAGCCCAAGCCCGAGGAAGGTAAGACCCTTGTAGCTTCCCGCGTACCCAAGCAGCACGGCAAGATCGCTTTTCTTTTTTTCTTTCATAAAACCACCTTTCTTTGTCGTTATACATTACCGGGGCGAATAACGCCCCACGCAGTTAGTCTTAACTAATTCATATCCAATAAAAAACGCTTTCTCATATATCTAGGCGGGAAAGCGTTTTTGAGCCATGAAAAAGCGTCCACGCCCGTAAATTAGGCTTTTCGTGCCCGGTTCTTATCGTCCCGGTTCAATTCACGGCCACCTTACGAAGGATTGTATTTCTCGCGCTTTCTTCGGTGTCGTCGTCCTCAATGTAGCCGTCGTAGGGCGCGGAAGGGTCGGTATATTTCTTCGTAAACGGTTTGCATATCTCTGTTCTGTGCCTGAAGGCAAAATCCATATCGTCCGTCCAGCCGGTATGTCCGGTGATGATTTTTATGGGCCGATTTCTCGCGCGAAGGTTCTTTTCCAGCTTTTCAAGCGACTTTACCGAAAGCTTATTGTCCTCGGCAAGCGTACTTATGAAGCTGTATCCGCCGTCCGCGCCGAACCAGATTGTATCGCCTGTAAAGAGATACTCATCGTCAATCAAATAGACCATGTGACCCCAGGTATGGCCGGGAACCGTGATGCATTCAATCTTAATATCCCCGATATTTATGACTTCGCCGTCACGCAGCAGAATCCTTTTGTTGTCCGTTTTGACCATCGGAAGCCTGTACGCCCCGTGGAAAACCTTCCTTCTGACCTCTCCTGTAAGATAGCGGTTTTCGATTTCGCCGATATAGACCGCCGCGTCCTTAAACAAAAGTTCACTGTCTCTCTCCAGAGCGCCGACGTGATCCGTGTCCTGATGCGTGATAAGTATATGCTTTATCGACGCCGGGTCAATATCGAGCCACCCCATCTTTTCCTTAAGCCGGGCATAATTGTAGCCCGCGTCTATCATGACCGTGGCGCCGTTCTTCGTATAAAAGAAGATATTCGCGATCCATTCACGGATGCAGCTTACGTGTTCGTCAATTCTTCCCGTGTTCAGCGGTTTGAATATCGCCTTCCCGCGAAACAGTCTGCTCATGGATTTCTTTTGATTCTCCGAATCCTTTCGTGCCATTTTTACCTCCTTAAACGCGGCGGGATTGCGCTCCCCGCGGCTTTTCAAATCTCCCTTTATTCCTTAAGCGGATAAAGCTTCACTCTGTCAACGAAGCTTCGGTTTATTTGCAATTCCCGCACCGAAAAGGGCTTTCCGTGGGCCGGGAAGAGCATTTCGGCGTCTTCTTTCATGAGGACGTCCCAGGAACTGCCGAACTGTTTTGTATCCTCCACCCATATCGTCACCCGGTGGCTGCTCGGGTACCCGTTCATGGCGGCGTCGCCGCAGAAAATCCGGCTCCCGACCTTTAAGGACACGGAATCATTCGTATGCCCCGGAGTAAAAATGATATGCCCGCCGAGCATTCCTTCAAGGACGTCCGCCGTGTCAGGTTCGATAAAGAGCAGTCTGTCCCCGAACCGTTCCTCAAGCGGAGGGAACAGGTGCTTTCCCTTTCCCCATAAGCCCATGCATCTGCAAAAAAGCCATGCCCCGAATGTACTGCACCCGCCTTCAAAAGAGTTCCGCCCCATAAGAAGAAACGGCATGCTGTCCGGATTAAGAATTACTTTAATGTCCGGGCTTTTGCAAAGCAGCTCATTTAAAAAGCCCGCGTGATCGTCATGGGCGTGGGTGAGAAAAACATACCGTATATCCGGCCATCCAAGTCCGTGTCTTTCCATCCGCTTCTCAACACTTTTAAGCTTATTCGGATACCCCGTATCGATCATAACATATCCGCTCGGGCTCTCATATATCCAGTTGTTCATTATCCTGTCGCCCGCATTGATAATCTTCATATCTTCCTCCCGCTTTCATC
Organism: Clostridia bacterium; assembly: GCA_017419325.1. GTDB lineage: Bacteria > Bacillota > Clostridia > Oscillospirales > RGIG577 > RGIG577. The sequence continues at coordinate 20 of JAFOLN010000218.1, read as the reverse complement.
GCCGATACCGTACTCTTTCT
>JAFOLN010000217.1 GCA_017419325.1 Clostridia bacterium | reverse complement strand
TTGGCGGTTCTTTGAAACGCCGCTTTTTATGCGCATGAAGCGGGCAAAAAGGCTCTATCGGGAGAAGCGGTTCTTCCTCTCGGCGGACGCGGCCGATTTTTACAGCGTACCCCCGGGAGGCGCGGGCATAATGGTGCAGGGCGTCATAGACTGCTTCTTTGAGGACGAAAGCGGCGAGTGCGTGCTTATCGACTTCAAGACCGACCGAACGGACGACGAGGCGAAGCTTAAGGCGCGCTACGGTGGTCAGCTCGACATTTACAGGCGGGCCATATCCGAAGTATTCGGAAGACAGTGCCGTGAGGTATACATTTACAGCTTTTACACGGGAAAGCTCATATCGTTTGAGGCGTAAAGGAGGAGAAAATGAAAAAAAGCGTTATCAGACTTATCTTTTGGATAGTGGTGGTCGTTATAGTGTTCTTTGCGGCCTTCTTCCTGTCCATAAAGCTCTATATCGAGCCGTCATATCAGTATATCTCCGAAAACGGGATAGACAGGCAGATAAGCGAGATGAAGGAGCAGATAGCCGCCGACGAGCAGCGCATAGCGGAGCTTGAGGACGAGCTTGACAGATACGTAAACATCTACGGGCCGCTTGACAGCGTACAGTGAAGCGCAAACTTGAGAAAACGCAATATATGCAGGTGATTTTAAAAAAAATCTTTGATTTGGTATTGCATTTTTTCTTTTGGTGTGATATTATATCATGCAGTCGATTTTATACTCGAAATGGGGTGAACTGATAATGAAAGCAGATATACATCCGAAGTACGGGAAGGCAGTTATTAAATGCGCGTGCGGCGAGGTTATAGAGACCATGTCCACGAAGCCTGAGATCAAGGTCGAAGTATGCTCGAAGTGCCATCCTTATTATACAGGTAAGCAGAAGCTTGTTGACAGCGGCGGCCGCGTTGACAGGTTCAATAAGAGATTTAATCTTGCAGGCAAATAATGCGGATAATAATGAAGAACAGGCGGCGGATAAGCTTATCCGCCGCTTTTTCCTTCTTTTGGGCATCCGTAATACTTTCCCGGGCAAACATTTCGTCAGATTTCCGATAAGCAAATATTATCTTGTAAAATTCTTAGTCAATATTGAAAAAATCAAATATTGTAGTATAATATACATTAAAGTTTCAGTTAGTATTTTTTACGTAAAGCGGCATCGGGAAAAAGGTGACAAAAATGCAGCTTCTCAAAGAATACATCAAAAAATACGGCTCCGTTCGCGAGGGCAATGTATTAAAGGTAGATTCATTCCTTAACCATTGCATGGACATTCGTCTGTTTTGCGAGATGGGGAAGGAGTTTTTCCGCCTTTTCGGCGATGACAACATAACGAAGATACTGACCGTGGAGGCGTCGGGCATAGGCATCGCCTGCATCGCGGCGCAGTATTTCGACGTCCCCGTAATTTTCGCAAAGAAGTCGGAGAGCAAAAACCTTGACGGAGAGATATACTCCTGTGCCGTCAGATCCTTTACTAAGAACCGTGTCTATGATATCCGTGTATCAAAAAAATATTTAAACGAAGGCGACCGCGTGCTTATAATCGACGATATGCTGGCTGTGGGAAACGCTCTTTGCGGCCTAATCGACATATGCGGCCAGGCCGGCGCGGCTGTGGCGGGCGCGGGCATCGCCATCGAGAAGGGCTTTCAGGGCGGCGGCGATGCTTTAAGAAGGAAAGGCGTAAGAGTCGAGTCCCTTGCCGTGATAGACAGCATGGACACAGACGGAACCATAGTATTCAGAGAGGACTAAGGGTACATAACGCCTTGGCGTTAAAATAAGAAAATGGAGGGAAAAATGAAAATGAACATGAAAAAGATTCTGGCTCTCATATGCGCGCTTGCTATGATGCTTCTCGTGTTCGCCGGATGCCAGAGCTCCGGTAAGGACGAGGGCGGCGACGCGGAGGGCGAGACCGCGCAGGTTGAGGAGACCGCAGGCGTTCCCCTTGAGAACATCAAGGTCGGCGTTATCCACATCGGCGACCCCGCAACGGGCTCCGGCTACAGCTATACCCATGACCAGGGTATCGTTGCAATGCAGAAGGAGCTTGGTCTTTCCGACGAGCAGATAGTAAGAAAGAACAACATCGACGACTCCGACGCAACGGCGATAGAGAACGCCATGAGAGAGTGCGTTGAGGAAGGCTGCAACATTATATTTGCGACCTCCTGGGGCTACATGGACACCTGCGAGGCACTGGCTGAGGAATACCCCGACGTATTCTTCTCCCACGGCACGGGCTACAAGTCCAACGGCACGAACTTCAACAACTACTTCGGCCGCATCTATCAGGCGCGCTACCTTTCCGGTATAGCGGCAGGCCTCAAGACCCAGACGGGCAAGATAGGCTATGTTTCCGCGCAGGGCGTTGAGAACGGCGAGTGCACCTCCGGTATAGACGCTTTCGCAATGGGCGTTGCTTCCGTTAATCCCGACGCTGTAGTTGAAGTAAAGATAACGAACTCCTGGTATGACCCCGAGGGCGAGGGTCAGGCTGCACAGGCTCTCATAGACGACGGCTGCGACGTTATCGCTCAGCACTGCGACACCAATAACCCGCAGATCGTTGCAAGAGACAACGGCGTATGGGGCGTGGGCTACAACTCCGATATGACCTCCGAGGTAGGCGACAGCGTACTTACGAGCGTTGTATGGAACTGGGGCGCATACTACACCGCTGCAGTCAAGAACGTAATGGACGGCACCTGGACGGTAGGTCAGAACGTTGAGAACTACTACGGCTCCATGGCAGACGGCCTTTGCAACATCACGGACCTTTCCGCAGAAGCCGCTGAGGGCACTCAGGACGCTGTAAACGTGGCTGCGGCAGCTATAATAGACGGCTCCTTCGACGTATTCACCGGCACCTACACCGACGCAGAGGGCAACATGATAGGCTGCGACGGCGCAATGGAGACGAACGACGGCTCCGTAATCGAGGTGGACGGCACGAATTACGCTGCTATAACGGCATACTACAAGAATGTAGTTGTTAAATAATAGAAACGAAAAAAGGGCGGCTTTAAAAAACCGCCCTTTTTTTAATCCTTGCCTTTACTGCTTATAAAAGCCGAAAAAACCGTTTTCCGGTTTTCATAAGCAGACCGAGGGTATTGGACAACACATAAAAGGCGGTGAAAAATATGGGCGGCGAGGTTAAAAACGCTATCCGCTGCGAAAAGATATCGAAGGTCTTCGGAAACGTAATAGCAAACGAAAAGATAGACCTTGAGCTTAACTACGGCGAGATACTTGCGCTTCTCGGCGAGAACGGAAGCGGAAAAACGACGCTTATGAACATGATATCGGGCATCTACCATCCCGACGAGGGCACGATATACGTAAACGGCGAGCCCGTTTCGATACAGAGCCCGCTTGACGCGCAGAAGCTGGGCATAGGCATGATACATCAGCATTTCAAGCTTGTGAACATCTTTTCGGCAATGGAAAACATCGAGCTTGGCACCCCGGGCAAAAAGCTGCCCCCGAAGGAGCTTCGGGCCCGCGTTACTGCGCTTTGCGAAAAGTACGGTCTTGAGACAGACCCCCTAAAGCCCGTCCACGACATGAGCGTGTCGGAAAAGCAGACGGTCGAGATACTGAAGATACTGTACAGGGGCGCGAACATCCTCATTCTGGACGAGCCCACGGCGGTGCTCACCCCCCAGGAGACGGAGAAGCTTTTTGAGATACTGCGCCATATGCGCGCCGCGGGCTGCGCCATCATCATCATAACCCATAAGCTGAACGAGGTGCTGTCCATATCGGACAGAGTGACCATCTTAAGAAAGGGCAGGAGCTTCGGCACCGTAAAGACGGCGGAGGTGGACGTCTCGAAGCTTACGGAGCTTATGGTGGGGCGCGCCGTGAACCTTGAGATAGAGCGCCCCGCGACGGACAGGTCGGAGGAGGTCTTAAAGGTCGTTGACCTGTGCGTTGAAAGAAGCGACGGAAGCACCGCGCTTGAGGATGTGAGCTTCCATGTAAACCGCGGCGAGATTCTCGGCGTTGCGGGCATCGCGGGAAGCGGTCAGAAGGAGCTTTGCGAGTCCATAGCGGGACTCATAACGCCGAAAAAGGGCGCGATACTTTACAAAAAGGAAAACATGGCGGGCAAAACGCCCCGCGAAATAATAGAGCTTGGCATATCCATGAGCTTCGTGCCGGAGGACCGCCTCGGCATGGGTCTTGTGGCGGGCATGGGCATGACGGACAATATGCTCCTTAAAACGTATACGCGCGGAAAGGGCGCGTTCGTCGACCGCGCCCCCGCAAAGAAGATGGCGGAGACGCTTGTGGACAAATTCGGCATAGTGACGGCGGGCATAGAAATGCCGGTACGCATGATGTCGGGCGGCAACGTGCAGAAGGTGCTGCTCGGGCGCGAGATAGAGTCGAGCCCCGACCTTCTCATAACGGCGTACCCCGTGCGCGGGCTCGACATAAACTCGAGCTACCTTGTTTACGACCTTTTAAACGAACAGAAGAAAAAGGGCGTGGCCGTCCTTTACATAGGCGAGGACCTTGATGTTCTTTTACAGCTCTGCGACAGGATCGCCGTGCTCTGCCACGGCAGGCTTACGGGCGTGGTGGACGCCGACAAGGTGACGAAGGAGCAGATAGGCCTTATGATGACGGGCGAAAACTGGGAGGAGGTAAGGGAATATGGAGGCTAAAAAGAGAGAGCCCCTCTTAAGAGTGGTAAAGCACGCCGAGCTTTCACGCACCCAAAGCTTTCTTTTAAGACTTCTGGCCGTTGTGGTGGCGCTGGTTGTCGGCGGCATATTCATAGCCTCGATAGGCTATAACCCGCTTGAGGTCTACAAGACCATGGTTGTGGGCTGCTTTAGGTCTGTAATGGCGTTTCAGGCCACTATAAAGTTCTGCATACCCATGTGCATAGCGGCGCTTGGCGTAACGCTTGCCTTCAAGATGAAGTTCTGGAACATCGGCGGCGAGGGTCAGCTCATAATGGGCGCGGTGTTCGCGTCTTACTTCGCCCTCTTCTGCGACGGCATGCCGCATGTGCCGCTTATTATAATAATGTTCCTCGCGGGCTTTGTGGGCGGCGGCATATGGGGCCTTATACCGGCGCTCTGCCGCGAAAAATGGGGCACGAACGAAACGCTGTTTACGCTTATGCTTAACTACATAGCGCTTTACATAGTAACTTATCTGAGAGACGGCCCGTGGCGCGACCCGCAGGCGGCGGGATTTAACAAAATAGCCCGCTTTTCCGCGAACTCACAGCTTGACAAGGTGGCGGGCATACACTTCGGCTGGATAATAATGATAGTACTCGTGGTGTTCGTTTTCATATATCTTAGCAAAACGAAGCAGGGCTATGAGATAAGCGTCGTGGGCGAGAGCCGCGACACCGCAAGATACGCGGGCATAAACGTCCGCAGGGTGGTCATCCGCACCATGTTCCTCTCGGGCGGCATCGCGGGCATCGCGGGTATGATACAGGCCTGCGGCGCGGACGCGACGCTCAGCACCGGCGTTGCGAACGGCGTAGGCTTTACGGGAATAATCATCGCGTGGCTTGCGCAATTAAACCCCATCGCGACTCTTGTGGTGGCCTTCGCCTTCAGCATACTTGAGAAGGGCTCAAGCGTCATACAGTCGTCCTTCGGCCTTTCAACGGCGTGCGCCGACGTGCTTCAGGGAATAATACTCTTCTTCATCATGGCGATAGAGTTCTTCGTAAGATACAAGATTGTATTCGCGGGACATAAGGAGAAAAAGCTCTCGCAAGCGAAACCGGAAAAGAAGGAGGCGGCAGGCAAATGATCTCTCTTGACTTTATTTTAAAATTCATAGTCGCCGCGGTAGCCGCGGGCACTCCGCTCCTTTTCGGTACGGTGGGCGAGATACTCTCGGAGAAGGTGGGACACCTTAACCTTGGCGTCGAGGGCATGATGTCCATAGGCGCGCTCACCGGATTTATGGCGGGCTACGGAAGCCATAACCTTGCCGTGTCCATGATAGCCGCCTTCGCGGGGGGCATGGTGAGCGCCCTCATATACGCCGTGCTCACCATAGGCTTTATGGCAAATCAGAACGTAATAGGCCTTACCCTCACCATATTCGGCGTGGGCTTTGCGAACTTCGTGGGCGTGTACATGGTGGGAAAGACGTCGAGCAACACCTGGCAGCTCTCGGCGGATCTCATCTCCCAGATGAAGAGCATACACATACCGCTCCTTTCGGACATTCCCGTCATAGGAAAGCTCATCTTTTCCTACGACCCCTTTACGTATACGGGCATAATAATCGCCCTCATCTGCGGCTGGTACCTCTTTAAGACGAAGGCGGGCTTAAACACGCAGGCCATAGGCGAGAACCCGGCGGCGGCCGATGCCGCTTCCATACAGGTAACGAAGTGGAAGTTCATAAACATCGTGCTGGGCGGCGGCATATGCGGCATCGGCGGCGCGTACTGCTCCATGATAATAAACGGCGGCGTGTGGATATCCGACTGCGTAGGAGGTCTTGGCTGGATATCGGTGGCTCTTGTAATATTCGCCGCGTGGCGGCCGCAGACGGCAATCCTCGGCAGCTTCATTTTCGGCGCGCTGAGAGTCTTGAAGTACTACATGCCCTCGGTAATACCGATCGCGTTCTTCAATATGCTTCCGTTCATAATAACGGCGGCGGTGCTGCTCATAGCCTCCATACGCGGCACGAAGGGCAGTCATATTCCGGAGAATCTGGGCTTCAATTATTTCAGAGAGGACAGATAAGGAAAGAAATGGGCGGGGGTTTCCCGCTCTTTTTTCTTTTAAAACGCGGCACTTGCCATTGTATTTTTATAATGGTAAAATAACATGACAGTATTTAGTTTGGGAAGTGATATCGGGTGAAGATCGTAGTTATAGGCGGAGGAAAGATAGGCTCCGCGCTTACAGAGCAGCTTGCAAAAGAGAACCATCAGGTCACGGTGGTGGACAAATCGCGGCGCGTCGTCACCGATATAACGAACAGCTTCGACGTGATGGGCGTATGCGGAGGCGGCGCCACGGTGGCAACGCAGACCGAAGCGGGAGTACCCGATGCCGATCTGCTCATCGCCTGCACCAACTCCGACGAGATGAACCTTTTATGCTGCCTCGTTGCAAAGAAGCTGGGGGCGCAGTATACGATAGCGCGTGTACGCAACCCCGAATACAACGAGCAGATACAGCTCATCCGTGAGGAACTGGGACTTTCCCTCGTCATAAATCCCGAGCTTGTAACGGCAAGGGAGCTTTTCAGAATGCTCCGTTTTCCCTCGGCGGCCGAGATAGACACCTTCTCCGGCGGCCGCGCCGAGCTTGTGGGCTTCAAGGTGCGCGAAAACTCCGTGCTGAGCGGCCTTCAGCTTAAGGACCTGCCGAAAAAGGTGGGCGCGAGAGTGCTTATCTGCGTCGTTCAGCGGGGCGACGAGGTATATATTCCCACAGGCGACTTTATCATAAGAAGCGGCGATATAATAAGAATAGTGGCTTCGAGAAAGAACCTTGAGGCCTTCTTCGGAGTGCTGGGCGCATTAAAGCGCGACGTGGCAAGCGTCATGCTCATTGGCGGCAGCCGCATAGCCTTTTACCTTTCGCAGATGCTCCTTGCCATAGGCATAAAGGTAAAGATAATAGAAATCGACGAAAAGCGGGCCGTGGAGCTTTGCGAGCTTCTCCCGAAGGCCATAATAATAAACGGCGACGCGACGGACCAGTCGGTGCTTCTGGAAGAGGGACTTGACAACACCGACGCGGTTGTAACGCTCACCGGCTCCGACGAGGAGAACATAATAATCGCCATGTACGTCACGGGGCGAAACGTTCAGAAGGTCATAGCAAAGGTCTCGCGCCCCTCGCTTTCGGGGCTTGTGGCGGCGGCGGGGCTTGAGAGCGCCGTCTCCCCGAGGGAGATTACGGCAAACGGCATAGTTCAGTATGTCCGCGCGCTCAATAACTCCATAGGCTCCAACGTGGAAACACTCCACACCATCGCGGGAGGCAGGGTGGAGGCGCTGGAGTTTCTTGTGCGCTCCCATTCGCCCGACATCGTGGGCGTGCCGCTGTCGAAGCTTCAGATTAAGGAAAACATACTCATAGCCTGCATAACGCGGGGCAGCGAGCTTATAATCCCCGGCGGCTCCACCGAGATAATGCGGGGCGACAACGTAATAGTGGTTACGACGAATCCGGGACTCAAGGACCTTTCCGATATACTTAAGTAAAAGCGTTTGAGGTAGTGTAAAATGAACCGACGCATGGTTTTTTATACAATAGGACAAATACTGCTGGCGCAGGCGGCAATGCTTCTTCTGCCCGCCTTCGCGGCTCTCTATTTCGGCGAAAGCGGCTGGCGCGAGTTTTTCATGACGGCGGCCGTCGCGGCGGCGGCAGGCTTCGTTTTAACATTCTCAAAGCCCGAGAACCGCGTTATCTACGCCCGCGAGGGCTTTGCCATTGTTGCGCTCGCGTGGGTCGTCATGTCCGTCATCGGCTGCCTGCCGTTTTATATAAGCGGCGAGATACCTCTGTTCGAGAACGCGCTTTTTGAAACGGTGAGCGGCCTTACGGGAGCGGGCTCAAGCATCCTTTCGAATATTCAGGGGCTTTCAAACTGCATGCTCCTGTGGCGCAGCTTCACAAACTGGATAGGCGGCATAGGCGTGCTCTTCTTCGTCATGGCCGTAATCCCTCTGGCAGGCAACCGCTCCATATATCTCATGCGCGCCGAGCTTACGGGCCCGGTCGTGGATAAGATAGTGCCCAAGATGAAGGACGCGGCAAAGATAATCTATACCATATACATTGTGCTCACTCTTGCCGAGATAGGCCTTTTATGCCTTGGCGGCATGCCGCTTTTCGACAGCGTGACCCACGCTTTCGCAACGGCGGGCACGGGCGGCTTCTCCATAAAGAACGCAAGCGTCGCCGCGTACGACAGCGTCTATTTCGACACGGTGATAACGGTGTTCATGGTGCTTTTCGGTATAAATCTTAACCTTTTTTACTTCCTTATCATCCGCAATTTCAAGTCCGTGTTCAGAAACGAGGAGCTTCGGGCATATATCGGCATAATCTTAGCTGCGATAGCCGTCCTTACGATAAATCTCATGTCGTTTTATGACAATGTTGGCGAGGCATTAAGATACGCCGCGTTCCAGGTGGCGTCCATAATCACCACGACGGGCTTTGCCACGGCCGACTATACGGCGTGGCCCGCTTTTTCAAAGGTAGTGCTGCTTATTCTCATGTTCTGCGGCGCCTGCGCGGGCTCCACTACG
>JAFOLN010000216.1 GCA_017419325.1 Clostridia bacterium | reverse complement strand
GCCCAGTGAATATCCTCCGCGCCTTCGGGAGCCTTAAAGAGGTTCGGCACGCAGGCGTTGGCCTCCTCTGCCGTTATGTCTCTCCACGGATCGGCCATGCCCTCCATGCCCTCGGACTCGGCGGGCATCGTGTATACCTCGATGGAGCCGGTAGCCTTCTCGGTCACGGTGAACCATACCTCATATTCGCCTGCGCCGGGCATATACTCGGTGGACTCGGTGCCCTCAAATTCCCACTCTATCGTGGGCGTTTCGTTTTCGCTGCCTTCGGGAGCCACGGTAATGTTTACCTTGCCCGCGGTAAGCTGGGGCGCGATAACGAGCACCTCGTCCTCGCCTACGGCGATGTTTCCGTTTACGGCGGTCTCGGGGTCCGCGTTCTCTGCGTTGAAGATTACGGTGTTGTCCTCGTTCGACTCAGCGCTTGCCTGTGAGCTTTCGGAGCTGCAGGCCGAGAAGAGTCCCGCCAGCATAAGAACCGCGATTATAGCGGCAACTGCTTTTTTCATGTTTTTGTCCTCCTGTTGTTTTTTTTGCCTTATAGAGGCTTTATTTATAATGATCCGTGCGCCGGCGCGGCGCCCCTACATTATCCAAATTCATCGGACGCGCCAGGCGCGCCCTTTGTTCCCGCAAAATATATTTTATTTTGCCGTCTTTGAAAATTCTATCTCCGTATACGTCCGTTCGCTTGCGCCCGAAAGCAGCACCTCCGTATCGCCGTCTGAAAAGCGCGCCCACATGACCGCGCCGCCGTTCGCCTCGGCATACGGCTCCTCGCCCTCATCGTAAGGCTCGCCGAACAAGGCGGAAAGCTCCTCCCGGCACTTCTCGAACGGAGTATTCTTTACATGGAGCCATACGCTTTCTACCGTTTCGGGCCCGCCGTCCGCGTCGGCGCCGAAGTATATAACGGCGTAGTCCTCCTCACCGAAGACGCGGCCGTCGGCATATGTCTTTCCCATGCCTTCCGATGCGGCTATGACGCTTTCGGGTATGCCCGCCTCCCGCGCAGTAAGGCCTATGAACGCCCTCGTTTCCATAAGGTCGGCGACCTTCACCCCGTCGCCCGTTTCGTTTACGGGAAGCATTCCCGAAATATCCCCTTCCGCGGGCGCCTTCGTTTCATGTTCCGGTGCGGGAGCGTCGTTATTCCCGTTTTGCGTATTCCCCGCGCAGCCGCACATGAAAAGCCCCATCAGAAGCATTATGCATATTACGCAGATTCTTTTCATAAATGCACCCCGATGCCTATTATAATCGAAATCCGCCTCGGTTTCATTATATTTTTAAAAAATCTTTGCATAATAAAAAAAGAGGGCTGAAAAACAGCCCCCTTTATTTTTTTGTATATCCTACTGATCCTCGCCGAATTCAGCCTTATATGCCGCAACGAGCTTCTCCGGCCAGTCGGACACGGGCTTCAATATACCCGTGAAGAATCTGAGCGTTGCGGGCTCGTGAACGAATTCGAGGCCGCCTATCATGTCTCTGTGGTCGTATACCCACTTTACGCGGTCGATGACGTATTCCGTCTGCGAAAGGGTGAACACGCGGCGCGGCAGCGCAAGGCGGACAAGCTCCATCGAGGCGAAGCGCTCGCTTCCGTCGGCGTTCCTTTCCTCGGAGAGCGTGCCTCTCTCCATGCCGCGTATGCCGCCGCACAGATACATCGCGCATACGAGGGCGCCCGCCGGATACTGCTGCTGCGGTATGTGGCTTACGAACTCCATCGCGTTAAGATGCGCGCCGAGGCCTCCTCCGGGGGTTATAACGGGCACGCCGTATTCGTCCAGCTTCCTTACGGTGTAATCGATGAACTGCGGGCCCTGGGATATGATGTCCATATCAAGAGACTCGTCGAAGCCCACGGTCATGGCCTCCATCTCCTTTACGGACATGCCGCCGTATGTTAAGAAGCCCTCGAACATGGGCACAAGGTCCTCCATGGCATGGAAAAGCTTCTCGTCGCGCACGAGTATGCCGCCGCCGCGGGCGAAGCCGAACTTTCTTCCCGAGAAGTATATGATGTCGAACAGGTCGGCTATCATTCTGAGAATTTCCGCGGGAGTCTTGTCCTTCAGGCTCTCCTCGCGTATCTTGTTGAAGTATACGTTGTCCTGTAAAAGCGACGCGTCCATAACGGTGATTATGCCGTACTTCTTCGCTATCTCCGATACGGCCTTCATGTTCTCATACGATATGGGCTGACCGCCTATAAGGTTGGTGCCCGCCTCTATGCGTATGTAGGCCACGTTTTCGGGCGTCTCCTTCTTTATGCAGTCCTCAAGCTTTTTAAGGTCCATATTGCCCTTGAAAGGCAGGTCGCTCTTCGCTATAAGTCCCTCGTCGGCCACAAGCTCCTCAACGCGGCCGCCGAGGCGCGTGATGTGAGCCTTCGCCGTCGTGAAGTGATAGTTCATTATAACGCAGTTGTCCGGCTTCACGAAATACGTTGCGAGTATATTCTCGCATGCGCGTCCCTGATGGGCCGGCAGAAGGTATTTTATGCCGAATATCTCCTCCAGCTTGTCCCTCATGCGGAAGAAGGTCTCGCTTCCCGCATAGGCGTCGTCGGCGCGGAGCATTGCCGACTGCATATTGTCGCTCATGGCGTTTACGCCCGAGTCGGTGAGCATATCCATAAAGATATCGCCGTTGTGAAGCTGGAACGTATTGAATCCGGCTTCGTACATTTTCTTAAGTCTTTCGTCGGCGGGAAGCAGCTCAAGCTTCTGAACTATCTTTACCTTGTGCATCTCCACCGGAACAGGTTCCTGCTTGTAGAATTTTATCTGCGGCATGTCATGCCCTCCATCATATTGTATATTTTATCACTTTATCAGATTAAAACTTGACTCTGATAAAACTTGACTCTGATAATAAGTAGTCGTGATAAATCATATTTTACTCCTTAGTTTCGCAAAATGCAACAATATTTTTGAAAAAATAAAAAATGTGCCCGCTTTTTTGCTTGCGAGCACATTTTTAACGTTCCGCCGCGGCTTACAGATTAAGCTCAAACAGCGCAAAGCGAGGTATCGCCTCTATATTTCTTTTAAGGTCCTTTACTCCCGCGGGCTTAAAGCCCTTTTTAAGATAAAGCCCTATGGCGGGGGCGTTGTCGGGTACCACGTCTATCCTTATCGCCCTGTACCCCGACATGCGGGCCGCTTCTATGCATTTGTCCACGATAAAGCCGCCTATGCCGCCTCCCGCCGCGTCGGGTGAAACGGCAAGGGTGTGTATGACGAGATATTCGCCCTCCGAAAGCTCCCTGCTCCATTCGCCCGCGGTGTAGTCGCCGCGCGGATCGTCGTTTATTACCACCGCGCCCACAACGCGCCCGCCGTCAACGCAGGCGTACTGCTCACCGCGCCCCACGGCCTCCCTCACGCTTGCCTCTGAGGGGTACTGCTTCGTCCACTTCGGGTAGTTCACCGTCGCCTCAAGGTGCGACAGCGTGTCGGCGTACAGCTTCGATACGGGCGGTATATGTTCTTCGGTGCATTTTATAAATTCCATGCTTACGGCTCCTCTGCTTTAAACTTTCCTCTTTTATTATAGCCTGAGCCGTATCTTTTCGCCATACAAACATCACAGGTTTTTTCGGCTTTTTTATTCTATCCTCTCTTTTTTCGCCATGCGAACGCCGCCGACGCGGCCGCCGAAAGCGCAATCCCCGCCGCGTAAATCGGCACGGTTCCCGGGCCGCCCGTCTTTGGAAGCGCGATGCCGTTAGAGTTTTCTATGACAAGCGAAACGTCGTTTAAGGTGCTTTTCTCCACCGGTATGGCCGGGTCTGCGGGCAGAGAGTACCCCTCGGGGGCCTTCATCTCAACGAGGCTGTACTCCTCGTCTCCCGCGATGCCGATTACCGTGACGACGTGTCCGTTCGTTGTCATGTCGAGCACCGTTTCAACGGACGCGTCCGCTGTTTCCTCTTCGGTCGCCACGCGGTACGTTATGCCCGGCTCCACCTCGATAAGCGGAATGTACGCGCCGTCCTTCCTTAATCTGAATACCGCTCCGCTCAGCTTTACGGTCGGGTCGTTTCCGTCCGTCTTGTCAAAGGTGAACTGCTGCGTGTCCGTCTCCACCGTCTTGGGCATCGACTCGTAGTCGTTTCCGTAGGTGAGATAAACGGTGTTCGTGTTGCCGTCGGGCGTCTCGGGGAGCGAGTCGGAGCGTCCCACGGCGGCTTTCTCGTTGAGCACGGCCGAATATTCTATCGTTATCTTCTTTCCGCGGCACGCCTTAACCGTATCCTCCGTAAACGTCACGGTAAACACCCTGTCGTCCTTTGTCGGCGCGGCGGGCGAAAGGATGAACGGCACGTTCCCGTCCTCCGTGGTAACTGACGCGATCTCCTTAAACGTAAGTCCCTCCGCCATAAAGCCCGAAAGCCCGTCGAAGGACGAACCGGGATAGGAAAGGGCGCGGCTGAACCACTCTTCGTCGAATATCCTTGTCGTTATCTCGTCCCTTGAAAGATTGACCTCCATAAATCCCGCGGAATTTGCCAAAATGGCCTCCCTGTATACCGTCTCTCTTCTGTGAAGCTCCTCCATCTGCGCCATGCGCTCCATATCATGGCGAAGCTCCGCGTCCACGTT
>JAFOLN010000215.1 GCA_017419325.1 Clostridia bacterium | reverse complement strand
TGCCGTCGCGGCCTATGTCGGTAAATACTATGGTCTTTACGCCGATGTCCTCCATGGCGCGGGCAAGCTCAATGTAGCTTACCTTGCTGTCCGTAAGCCAGCCCTCTGTGCTCACATACCCGTCCTTTGCGTCGATGCCCACGGTTATTTTGTCGCCGAAGGCCTTTATTGCCTCCACCACGAGGGGCTTGTTCTTAAGGGCGACGCTTCCCAATATAACGTGGCTTGCGCCCGCCGAAAGCACGGCCTCTATGGTCGCCATGTCTCTTACGCCGCCGCCGAACTCTATCTCAAGGTCGGCCGCCGCCTTTATCTCGGAAAGCACGTCGAGGTTCTTTGGCTTTCCGGCCTTCGCGCCGTCGAGGTCTACGACGTGAAGATGGCGCGCGCCCGCGTCGTAGAATTTTTTCGCGGTCTCTGCCGCGCTGTCGGCCACCGTATGGGCCGTATCGTAGCGCCCCTTATAGAGGCGCACGGGTGTTTTGTTTATAAGGTCAATTGCGGGAAGTATTATCATATTAAAGCCTCCGTTCTTAAAGCACGCCTTTGCTTGAGAGCGCCGCGCCGCCGTTTTTCTTTACGGCTTCCTTAAGGGCGCGGGCCAGCGCCTTATAGAGCGCCTCCGTCGCGTGGTGGGCGTTCTCGCCGTACATAAGCTTCGCGTGGAGCGTTATGCCCGCGTTTACCGCGAAGGCGCGGAAGAACTCCACGGTCATCTGCGTGTCGTAGTCGCCGCACATGGGCGCCTTGAACGCGGCGTCGAACACAAGGTACGAGCGGTTCGATATGTCGAGGGAAACGAAGGCCAGCGCCTCGTCCATGGGAACGTAGGCCGTGCCGAAGCGGGCTATGCCCGACTTGTCGCCAAGAGCCTCGCCGAAGGCCTTTCCCATAACTATTCCGCAGTCCTCAACGGTGTGGTGGCAGTCAACCTGGAGGTCGCCTTTGCATGAAAGCGTCATGTCAAAGCCGCCGTGAACGCACATGGCGGTGAGCATATGGTCAAAAAAGCCCACTCCCGTCGATATATCGCATTTGCCGCTTCCGTAGATGTCAAGCTCAAGAGAAATATCCGTCTCTTTCGTCTTTCTTTCAAGTTTCATGTCAGACCTCCTTCAGCACTTTTTTGAATGATGCAAGAAAATCGTCGTTTTCCGCGCGGGTGCCCGCGGTTATGCGAAGGTATTCACCTTTTAAACATCTTATGGCGACGCCTTCCTTCTTTAACGCCTCGAATACCTTTACGGCATTCTTTCCGCGAAGCAGGGCGAAGTTCGATACCGTGGGTATAAGCTCGAAGCCGCCGTCTTTGCATACTGTCGCAAGCTTCGCTTCAAGATACTTTCTTTCGTTTACTATGGTCTCCGTCACGGACTTAAGCTTTTCGGGGTCGGAAAGCACCACGCATGCCGCCGCCTGGGTGAGGGAGTTTACGTTGAACGGCGACTTTACCTTTCTTATAACGGCGGTAAGCTCGCTGTTCGTTACGGCAAAGCCGAGACGCGCCGCCGCAAAGCCCGCCGCCTTTGACGCGGTGCGAAGCACTATGAGGTTGTCAAAGTCGGAAACGTCGGCCGCGGCGGAGTCACCGTAAAAGTCCATGTACGCCTCGTCTATTATGCAGAGCGCGTCCACGCTCCCGGCAAGCCTCAGTATCTCCTCGCGGCTGTATGCCTGCCCCAGCGGATTGCAGGGGTTCGAGAACATGACGGCGCGGGGCTTCTTGTCGTTTATGTCCTTTATAAGCTCGTCACAGGGTATCTTGTACATGCTGTCGGGACGGTCGAAAGTGACGATCCGAAGCTCCTTTAACTGAGCGTAGAACTCATACATCGAAAAGTCCGGCGGCGTTATGTAAAGCTTGTCGCCGTGGGAGAAAAAGCCCTGTATTATCACGTTTATAAGCTCGTCCGAGCCGTTTCCGGGGGTGATGAGGTCGGACGGTACGCCGATATATTCGCCGTATTTCTTTACCGCCTCCGTCGCGAGCGGGTCGGGGTAGCGGTTAAAGCTTACGCCGGCCACCGCCTCGGCTATCTTTTGTCTCGTCTCCGCGTCGGGCAGAAACGGGCTTTCGTTTGCGTCAAGGCGTATTCTGTATACGTCCGTGTTCGGAACGTATTCCTTCATTGCCGCCATGCGCGGCGATATGTATTTATTCAAGGGCGCTTGTCCTCCTTCATTCTTATGCTTACGGAGCCCGCGTGGGCGTCGAAGCCCTCCGCCATGGCAAAGATCACGGTGTCCGCGGCGACGGAGTCGAAGGCCTCGCGGGAAAACTCGATGAAGTTTACCTTCTTAATAAAGCTGTCCACATTAAGGCCGGAGAAAAAGCGCGCGCTGCCGCCCGTGGGAAGCACGTGGCTCGGCCCCGCGATATAGTCGCCGATGGGCTCGGGCGTCATGGGCCCCAAGAACACCGCGCCTGCGTTTCTTATGCGCTCAAGATACTTCGCGGCGTCGGGGAGCATTATCTCAAGATGCTCGGGAGCAATCTCGTTTGCAAGCTCTATGCATTCGTCGATGCTCTGGCATACTACGATGCGTGAATAATCGGAAAGGGAGCGCTCTATCGTTTCTCTGCGGCTTAAAACTGCCGTCTGCGCTTCAAGCTCGCGCTTCACCTTAAGGGCAAACTCCTCCGACAGGAATAAGAGTATGGCCGAGGCCATAACGTCGTGCTCCGCCTGGGAAAGAAGGTCGGCCGCCGTGTGTGCGGGGTCTGCCGTGTCGTCGGCTATGACCATGACCTCCGAGGGGCCCGCTATCATGTCTATGTCAACAACGCCGTATAAAAGGCGCTTCGCAGTTGCCACGAATATGTTGCCCGGGCCTACTATCTTGTCGGCGCGGGGGATGGACTTTGTGCCGTATGCCGCGGCGGCCACGCCCTGCGCGCCGCCCGCTTTGTATATTTTCTTTACGCCCGCGATCTTCGCTGCGGCAAGTATGTTGGGGTTAAGTTCGCCCGTTTTTCCGGGCGGCGTTATTATGAACACCTCCGACACGCCCGCAACTATGGCGGGCACCGCGTTCATGAGCACCGACGAGGGGTACGCCGCGCGTCCCCCGGGCACATAGAGCGCCGCTCTCTTTAAGGGGATTATGCGCTGACCCATGCGGGCGCCGTCTTTTTCGGTCTCCCATGAGGCGCGAAGCTGCTTTTTATGAAAATCGTATATGTTTCGGGCCGAGCGTTCCATGGCGCGTATGAGCGCGCCGTCCACCGATTTGTACGCGGCCTCGATTTCTTCTTCGCTTACGGCAAATTCGTCTATATCTACGCCGTCGAACTGCTTCGTATACCGTCTTACGGCCTCGTCGCCGTCCTTCTTTACGTCGGCTATTATCTTTTCCACCGAAGCGGTGACGCGCTCGTCGGCCTGGGCGCTTCTGCCTCCGATGAGCGATTTTATCTCGCCCTCGCTTCTGCTGTCAATTATCCTTATCATATGTCTCTCCTCTTAAAGCACCTTTTTTACAAGGGCGGTAAGCTCGGACACCTCGTCCTTTTTAAGCTTCATGCTGACGGTGTTGACGATAAGACGCGCCGAGATGTCGTACATCCGCTCCAGCACCACAAGGCCGTTCTCCTTTAAGGTGGAGCCCGTCTCAACTATATCCACGATGGCGTCGGACAGCTCCAGAAGGGGAGCAAGCTCAACGGAGCCTTCTATTTTTATAATGTCAACGTCAAGGTTTCTCTCATTGAAATAACGCTTGGCCACGTTGGGGTACTTCGAGGCAATCTTTATCTGACGGTAGTCGGAATAAAGCTGCGTATCGGGAAGCCCCGCGACGCAGAAGGCGCATACGCCGGTCTTGAAGTCGAGCACCTCATAATACGCGCCGCCGTTTTCCATTATCGTGTCCTTGCCCACGATGCCCGCGTCGCATACGCCGTGCTCAACGTAGGTTATAACGTCGGGCGCCTTCGCAAGCACGAATTCATAGTCGCCCGCCTGTATGATGAGCTTTCGTCCTTTTTCAATGAGGGGCGTCATGTCGAGCCCCGCGCGGGACAGAAGCTTTACTATATCCTTTTCAACGCGCCCCTTAGTGAGCGCAATGCGAAGCTTACTCATTTTTGCCGCCTCCAAATTCATAATTTTGTATGTCGCCGCCCGATATGAAGACCACGCGGGAGAACGCGCCTTCCTTCGCCCGCGAGAGCGCCTCGGAAAGCGAATCGAAAAGGCTCATCTCCGCGGATATGCCCGCATCAAAGAGCTTTTCAAGCTCCTGTTCGCCGCGGCTGAAGTCCTCGGGAGCGTGACAGTGAACAAGGACACGCTCGCTCTTCTTCGGAGCGGACGTCTTTTTAAGCGCTATGGCGATGCTGTCAACGTCTATGGCAAATCCCGTCGAGGGCATGCCCGTGCCGAAGGCCTCGGAGAGCTTGTCGTAGCGTCCGCCTGAGAGCACAACGTCGCCCAGCCCCTTAAGATATCCTCTGAACACAAGGCCGGTATAGTAATCTATCGCGTGAACAAGTCCCAAATCTATGGAGAGATACTCCTCATAGCCAAGGGAGCATAAAAGGTCGTATACCTCGGTGAGGTGGAGTATTACCGCCTTCGCTTCGCTGTTCGGCGCAAGGCTTAGCGCCTCCTCGAGCACCTCCTTGCCGCCGAAAAGGGTGGGCAGGCTTCCTATGGCGCGCCTGTCGCCGATGGCGTGGCGGTCAACGAGGTCTGAGAGCGCCGCGAAGTCCTTTCTTTCAACGAGCGTCCTCGCGCGGTCCGCAAGCTCCTCCGTGTCGAAGGCGCAGCGGGCGAGAGCCTTGAAGTAGCCGATGTGGCCGAGCTCTATCTTGAAGCCTTCAAGCCCCAAAGAAAGAAAGCTCTCTATTGCCGTTACGATGACCTCCGCGTCGGCGCGAAAGCCGCCCGCGCCTACTATCTCAACGCCGCACTGAGTTATTTCGTCGCGGCGGGCGTTTAACGCCTTGTTGCGTCTGAACACCTGCTGGCAGTACCAAAGGCGGTAGGGCATGAGCTTCGGGTCAAGCTTGCCCGCGCATACGCGAAGTATGGGGGCGGTAACGTCGGGGCGCAGGGAAAGAATGCGTCCCTGCGCGTCGAAAAGATTATACATGGACTCCTGCGGAAGCTGGGACGCGGAAAAAACGTCGTAGAATTCCAGCGTAGGGGTCGTGATTTCGTTAAATCCGCGTTTCGTAAATGCGGTTTTCAGCCGTTCCTCGATCCGGCGCTTCAAAGAGGCCTCATGAGGGAGCATGTCGAACATGCCTACGGGCGTAATTTTGTTGTTTCCCATATATGATTGTTCCTTCCTTGCTTTATTACTTTACTATACTAATACAATAAAACATATGTGTCAACCCCCGGCCGCGCATTTGCGTGTGCAAAAGGCGATAATATAAGAATAAGAAACGCTTTGACGCCTTATTCTTGACATCGGCCGCGGCGGTACATATACTAAATATATAAGTAAGTATATAATAATTCGGTTCGGCCAATATTGCAATTCCCTATGTTAAAGGAGGTACGGAATTTATGGTTCTGGCTATCGATATAGGTAATACGAATATTGTTATGGGCGCAATCTCGGAGGAAAACGGCGAAAGAAAGATAATGTTCACCTCGCGCATTTCAACGGACAAGAGCAAGACCGCCGACCAGCACGCAGTGGAGGTAAAGGATATACTTCATATGTACGGGCTCGACGTGTCCTCGCTGGACGGCGCGATAATCGCGTCGGTGGTGCCCTCGCTTTCCTTTGTGTTTGCAAGCGCGATAGAGCGCGTTATCGGCATAAAGCCCATGATGGTGGAGCCCGGCATGAAAACGGGGCTCGACATAAAGATAGACAACCCCGCTCAGCTTGGAAGCGACATAGTCGTGTCCTGCGTGGCCGCGATAGAGAAGTACCCCACGCCGCTGTGCGTCATAGACCTGGGCACGGCCACGACGATAACGGTGGTGGACAATAAGAACGCCATCCTTGGCTGCCTTATAATCCCCGGCATAAGGATATCCCTTGAGGCGCTTCGCACAAATACGTCCCAGCTT
>JAFOLN010000028.1 GCA_017419325.1 Clostridia bacterium | reverse complement strand
GGCGAAAGCCTGCTTTTTTATTGACATCCTGCGTTGTTATATATATAATAGCTAACGACATTAGTTATATATCGGGGGAGACTTTGTGGATATTGAAAAACTGTCGAGAGAGCTTTTAAGCATCAGACTTGATTATCTCAGAGCCATTGACAACGGAGACGTTGCGCGCTTGGCAAGAGGAGAGCTTTTCGTACTGAATTTTTTAAGAGAACGGGGAGGAACGGCCTTTCCCGTTGAAATAAGCGAGGCCATGAGCGTAAGCACGGCGAGAGTTGCGGTTATGCTTAAATCAATGAAGAACAAGGGATGGATAGAAAGACGCGCCGACGAGTCCGACGGAAGGTATATCTCCGTTACTATAACAAAAGAGGGCAGAGAAGAGCTTGACGCCGTATACTCCGAGGCAATTTCGAAAATGCGCCGCGTCCTTGAGTTTCTGGGCGAAGATGACGCCGGGGAGCTTCTTCGCATACAAAGGCGCATAATAGGTGAATTTAATCACCGCTACTGATTTTTTACGCAAATACCTAACGCAGTTAGTTAATTTAAGGAGGGATACCGTGAATATCTCGAACAGGGAAAGAAGCATAATGTTTTTGGCGCTTATGCTCGGAATGGTCATAACCTCTATGGCTACGACGGCCATAAGCAACGCGCTGCCGCTTATAATGGCGGATATGGCCATAGACGCGGGCACCGCGCAATGGCTCGTGAGCGGCTTTACGCTGGCGGCGGGCATAATGATACCGGCAACGCCGTTTCTTATAAAGCGGCTTAAAAACAAGACGCTGTTTATCCTCGCGATAGCCTTATGCGCGGCGGGCTCGATTCTGGCGTCGTTCGCGTCTGCTTTTGCTGTGGTGCTTACAGCAAGAATACTTCAGGGCTTCGGATGCGGCATAATAATGTCGTTCGTGCAGGTCATGATACTTGCAATATATCCAAGGGAGCGCCACGGCTACATAATGGGAATTTACGGTCTCGGCTGCATGGTGGCTCCCATAGCGGCTCCGACCGTCTTCGGCATTATCATAGACCATATGGGATGGCACATGATGTTCATCGTGTTTTTCGTTCTGTCGGTCATAAGCATTCTGTTTGCGCTGCCGGCGGTGAAAAACGTAATGCCCGTGAAGCCTGCGCAGTTCGACACGCTTTCCATGATTCTTTCCGCGGCGGGCTTCTGCGGCATACTCATAGGCACCGGCAACATGTCATCGTTCCCGTTTCTTCACTTCGCGACGGGTCTGCCGTTTATTCTGGGCGCGGCGGCGCTTTTCGCGTTCTCCTTAAAGCAGGTGAGGGGAACAAGGCGGCTTTTGGACCTTTCGGTATTCAGGAACAAAAACTTTGCATTTGCGGCAATACTTAGCGTGCTGCTTTATTTCGTGCTGCTTGGCAACACAACGCTTCTGCCGCTGTTTATCCAGTCGATGCGCGGTATGTCCGCGACCGAGTACGCGCTGATAACGCTGCCGGGC
Organism: Clostridia bacterium; assembly: GCA_017419325.1. Taxonomy (GTDB): domain Bacteria; phylum Bacillota; class Clostridia; order Oscillospirales; family RGIG577; genus RGIG577. Next base: position 1,793 of record JAFOLN010000028.1, on the reverse strand, counting down.
AGCGCGCTTTCGGCAATCGTCACGGTGTTTGCGGGACGCATATTTGACCGAGGCGCGAAAAAATCGCTTTTCGCTGCGGGAATGCTCCTGGCAGCGGCGGGCTGCGCCGTGCGCATAGTTTCGGGAGCCGATACGGGCATACTGAACATGGCGCTTTCAAACATACTTATCAGCGCGGGCAGCGGATGCGTCATGATGCCGCTTACGGCTCTCGGTCTCGGAGAGCTTGGCGAGCTTCGCGCAGACGGAGCTGCCATTGTCACTACGTTAAGGCAGATGGCGGGCGCGATAGGAGCGGCGGCGGGCGTCGCCGTCATGTCGTCTGCGGCGGCGCGCTTTGACGGAAACGGCTACGCGGGCATATCGGCGGCGTATATCTTTTTTACGGCGCTTTCGGCGGCGGGACTTCTTCTTTCTGTCTTCTTTTTCAAAAAGAACGCGAAATGAGGTGCGTCGGCGGAGCCGCAATTTCGCGTTAAAAATAAAATACTTGTCTTTCGGATAAAAAAAGAGCGTTTAGCTCTTTTTTTTATTTCTCCTTTGCGGTATAATATTCTAAGCTGTTCGTAAAAGTTTTTGCCTATGATTTGGAGGATGACATGTCAAGACGTCTGTCGAGAGAAGAAGCGTTTAAAGTGCTTTTTGAAATAAGCTTTCAGGGTGAAGAAAGCATTGGCTCTGTACTTGAATATTATTATGAAAATCTGTCTGACCCGCAGCTCGAAAAGCCGTATTTTGAGAAGGTCACGCGGGGAGTATGTGAAAAGACGGTCGAGCTTGACGAATATATATCCAGGTATTCCATCGGCTGGGCGAAGCATAGGATATCCCGCGTGGGAACGTCCGTTATGAGGCTTGCCATATTCGAGATTCTTTATATGGACGATATCCCGAACGGCGTATCGGCAAACGAGGCGGTCGAGCTTGCAAAGAAGTACGAAAGCCCCGAATGCGGCGCCTTCGTAAACGGCATACTGGGCTCATTGATACGCGGCCTCGGCGGCAAAAAAGAGGGCTGACATGGCTTCGTATATCGGTATAGATACAAGCAATTACAGAACGTCGGTATGCCTTTTTACAAAGGACGGCTACAAAAACATTGGAAGGCTTTTGCCCGTTGAGCCCGGAAAGGCGGGGCTTCGCCAAAGCGAAGCGCTCTTTCTTCATACAAAGGCTCTGCCGGATATAATATCCGGGCTTCCCCAGGCGGGGGAAGTTGCAAAAATAGGCGTAAGCACTCGCCCGCGAGACGAGGAGGGCTCATATATGCCCTGTTTTCTTGCGGGAGTATCGGCGGCGCACGCCATGGCGTATGCTTCGGGCGCGCCCGTGTTTGAAACGTCCCATCAGGCGGGTCATACGCTTGCGGGCATATACGAAAACGAGAGCCTTCTTCATATGCCGGAGTTTCTGACGGTGCACCTTTCGGGAGGCACAAGCGAAATACTTCATGTGCATAACGATATGGGCGCGCTTCGTATAACGTGCATCGGAGGCACCCTCGATATAAACGCAGGTCAGCTCATCGACCGCGCAGGCGTAATGCTGGGGCTTTCGTTCCCCTGCGGCGCGGAGCTTGAGCGCATGACCGAAGGCTTCCCCATAGATGATATAAAGGTCAGAACATCCGTAAACGGCACGCGGTTCAACCTTTCGGGGCATCAGAACATCATAGAAAAAATGTGGAAGTCGGGCGAGACGCCAAAAAAAACGGCGTCATACGCAATAAAGGCCGTGACCGACACGGTGCTGGGCGCGCTTTTAAACGTAAAGACGCAGCTTCCCGTGCTTTT
>JAFOLN010000214.1 GCA_017419325.1 Clostridia bacterium | reverse complement strand
CGTTCTCCGACGCGCGCTCGGTTGCGGCAAAGCTTTCAAGCCTGCTAATTTTGCCCGCCTCAAGCACTGTGTCCCACGTCTTAAGCGGCTCGGGAAGAGCGTCAAAGCCGACGTCGGCGTTAAGATAGCTTTCATATGACGCGGGTACAAGCGCGATTTTGTAGCTTTCAGCGCCGTTGGGAGAAACGAACGAAAAAGTGTGTTCATAGCTTGAAAGAGAAAAGCTGTCGCTCTTACTTATGAATGTACCGTCCGCGTCGTACCACGCCAATATCACGGGAACGGTGAACGCACTTTTAAGGTCGACGACCGCGCCCGGCTTCGGCGTGAGCGTAAATTCCACCGATCCGCGCGACTGAGAAATGTCCGCGGTCTTTGGTGCCACGGGCTCGAATGCGTCCGAGCTTAACGAAACGATAACGCTGTCCGCCTCTGCCGTTTCTCTCAATGTGCTGACTGAGTTCCACGAAAGCCCCGAGTATAAAGGTTTCCAGTTTGAGAAGCTTTCCGTTTTGCCGCCGCCGCTTACTGTGACGTTTACACGGGGGGAGTTTTTAAGATAATCACGAAGCTCTTTTTCGTTTCCCTCGGCGGCAATGATGTTGTATTTTTCTGTAAGATTTACGGATTGCACCTTTATGTCCAGCGTGTCACCGTTTTGGGGAGATTCAATTGCGCCGCTCGACGAAATGTAGAGCTGTTCGCCGCCCGCATATACGTTTATAAAGGCGTTTACTGCGGGATAAAGAGCGAGAGTAAAGCCGCCGTTTTCGTCAGTCACGGCCGAAGCGGTGCGGTACATGTCCTTATAATACTGTTCCGCCGTGACCGTTACGCCCGCCACGCGCCTGCCTGTGTCGCTTACGGTGACCCTGCCGCTCACATTGGCGGAGGGCGGCGCGATTTTGGGCACATCAGCCGTAAGAACGCCTGTCGCTTTGTTAAATGAATATGTATAGCTCTGAGTGTTGTTCCAGTCGTAGACAGGGTAATTCCCGGAGTCCCTGTTCGGGCTGATTGCAAGTTCAAGGCCGCTCTCTGCAAAATCCGATGTCACAAGGCACGGCATATAAAGCGAGACGCCGTCCTTTTTTACACTGCCTCTGTATCCGCTGTAGTCGGCGGGATTTGAAAGCCCGCTTAAAGTGAAATCGTTGAGAAGCCAAAGCTCGGGCCCCGTTCTCACAAGCGCGACCTCGCCCGAATCATCGCTTACCTCGCCGTTATATTCGGCCACGGCCATAGGCTTGCCGTTCACATAAGTATAAAGCTCAAGCCTTGACAGTGTTTTCCCGTCATAGAAATACCACGGCGATATGGTTATGCTCTCACCGTCGCCTGCCGAAACGGCGGAATAGTTATCCGAACTGCCGTAATATGCCAAAAGCCACATTTCTCTCGGCGCATCGCGAAGCTCCTCGGGTATTATAGCCTTTACGGCAGGCTTTTCGGACCATCGCGCGATGAAGTTTATGCTGCCGGTCACGGTATATTGGTCGCCGGGCTGATACGTCCGGCTTCCATAGCCCCATCCCTCGAAGATATATCCCCCGCGAACGGGAGCGGCAGGCAGCGTTATCTTTGTGCCCTTTTTTACCGTAACGGGATCGTATGTGCCGGTGTAATCGTTCGCCCCGTTGAGCCTGTAAGTGACCGTATATTCGGGCACAGGTCTTATTACGAGAGTGAACGTCTTTGAAACGCTTTCGCCCTTGTTGTCCGACGCGGTAACGGTTACGCTGAACGTTCCCTCCTCTTCGGGAGTTCCGTATATTGCGCCGGTATAGCTGTTAATCAAAAGACCTGACGGCAGACCTACCGCAGACCATGATTCCACCATTGTGCCGCTTACGGTAAAGCTGTATTCTGTCATGGCCTCGCCTGTATTTAGCTCTTCTGTTGTTATCGAAAGCTCAGTTGCGACCTCGTCGCTTATATGCACAATACCGTCGGTGTGGTAATACTCATCCGTATATTCATCCGAGACATAAGAACCGTTCGAGGTCACTACCTTCAGGCGATAGTCGCCCTTTTCGGCGTTCGGTATCGTTATATTCTGTATCCAGATGTCGACGCCGAAGTCGCCGTCGCCCTCAAACACCTGGCATTCGTTTTCGCCGCCGTAGGAGGGCGTAAGCAAATTATACTTTTCGGCTTTCGTTTCGCTGTCTACAAGCCACACCTCGTAAACGGTGCAGTTCTGAGGCACGGTCACGAATGCGGAGACAGACAGCTTTGCCTCACCCGCCGAATTCAGCGAAAGATAGCCGTCGGACGTACCGTAGCCGTAGCTCTCCATGCGGTTATTGTCGTAGAAGGTCGCTTCAAGCCAATCCTGGCTGCCCGCGAGAGCAAAGACAGGCAGGGCCGTTATCAAAAAGATGAGAGCCAGTATGAATGAAAGCGTTCTTTTTCCCGGTGAGTTATTCATTGTCATCCCTCCGTGCATAAAATCGTCCGTTGTATCTGTTTCTCCGTCCTTCTTTTTGAAAACGCATATATCTTAAAAAGAATATACTTATTCAAGTATATTTTAGGTGAAAAATATGCCGCCTGTATATTGCGTAAACCCGCAGTATGGGGTAAAAAGCGTAAAAAAAGCCCCTCTTTTTAATAAAAGAGGGGTCAAAATATTTATATCAGCGGCTCCGCAGCGTCTCGTGGTAAAGATCGGTAAGCCCCGCCCTTGTCGATACGCCTGTCTTCTGATAGAGCGATGTGACATACGCCTGCACCGTGCGCGGGCGTATGGAAAGCCTGTCGCCTATCACGGTCTGCTTGTCCTCCGTAAGCACAAGCTCCCTGAGCACCTCCGCTTCCCTGTTTGTGAGGGAATAGCGGCTCTTCATCACAAGAAAAACGTCCTCGCTTTGAAAGTCGGGCGCGGCCTCATCGATTGAAATATCGGCCATGCCCGCCGCCCGCGGCGACGGTGACGAAAGTTTTGCGCCCACCAATGTCATAAGCAGTATGACGGCCGCAAGCGCCGCAATATCCACCGCCAGCACCGCAACGGCGGGCAGCGCGGAGATGTGCAGTCCGAAGGTAATAAGCACCATCGCGCTGTCGAGAATGCGCCCCATGGACGCCCACAGCGCGGGCTGATTCGTCTGCTTTGACAGCCGCCAAAAGGTCAGATTATAATACGACACCGCACCGGCGATTGCGCAGTAAAAGAGGCACATATTGAGGGTGTAGGCGCCTGCGTCCGAGGTGAGCACGCAGTTAAGGAGCGCCGCAAGCGCAATGCAGAACGAAACGGCGGGAACCGCCCTTCCCTTTTGCCTGTCGCCTATGGCGGCAAACAAAAGATAGCACGGTATGAGCATAAGACGCGGCCAGCTGTAAACGTTGAAATCCGTATACCCGGAGACGACCTGCAGATGATGTATGTACCCGTTATAGAAGCTTGTGAACAAAAGAAGCGCCGCACAAATAAGACAAGCCATAAGAATCTGCTTTTTTGTCGTCCTTCGTGCCTCATTCGCGGGGCGCGGCTTTTCGTTCGCATACGGAACGCGAAGAAGCATTACCGAAAGGAGCACGAAGGCCGCGGGCATGATTATATAAAGGGGAAGCGTTATCCCCCACTTAAGCACAAGGAGATACTGAAGAGCCACGGCCGCGGCGTATCCCGTGCCCATAACGAGGGCGGCCCGTTCACCGGAGCATGCCGCTTCGCCCATCCGTTCATATACGGCGCCGCCGCAAAAGCCCATGGCCGCCACGGCCGCAAATGCGGCAACAAGAGAGAAAAACGAGCTTTCGGCAAAAAGCATTGCCATAGCTCCGACGAAAAACACGCACAGAGCGGCGAACAGGGCGCCGTTTGTTATTCTGCTTTTTTTCACGGCTCGGCGCACGGCGGCATACAGAATAAATCCGATGATAACGAATACCTGTATCTCATAATATACAAGCTCGCGCCTGTCTGTGCCCAAAAAGCCCTCGCCCGCATGGTTTCCGATACCGAGAACGGTAAACTCAAGAAAGATAAAAGCGAAAAACATGGCAAAAAGCGATAATGTCCGTTTCGTTCGCTCCTTCAAAGCAGGGCCTCCTTTCGGAAATAATACGTTCGCGCAGGCGCGTCAGGTCATATGCATGTCTATCTTCTTTGTATGGGAAACTATCGTCCATACAACAGAGGACGCAACGGAAAAGCAAAGCATCGTTATTGCAAGTCCCACGATGAAATTGCCCCACGGCAGCGAGCCGATGAACATGCCGATGCTGCCGAAAAGCATATTTGAGAAATTAAGGAGCGCAGACGCGGAGCCTGTGTCGCCCTTTTGCTGATCGAGCAGTATATTTGTCGAAAGCGGCCGAAGAAAGCTGTTCGACATGGAAAACGGTATCATACAGCAGAGAAAGGCTATGGGAGAAAGCCTTCCCACGGTGAACAGAAGCACGCTTACGACTATTCCCACGCTCACGACTATGCGCATGAGAAGCTTTTGGGACACCTTGCCGTTCAGACGTATGAAAAGCATCGGACCAAGCACGCTTAAGCCCGCGTTTGTCGCAAAGAATACGCTGAACATCGTTTCCGTTAGGCCGAAAAATTCGATGTATGTATACGACGCCACCGCAAGATACGCCATGAACGGCGCGATATAGAGCGACACCGACAAAAGATACGGAGTAAAGTTTATGTTTCGCCCCACAACGAGTATACGGCCAAGCGACTTTAAAACGCCTCCGTAGTTTCGCTCGTCGTCGTGTATTGATTCCTGAAACAGCGCCGTCGTTACGATGCCAACGGCGGCTATGCAGGTAAGCACCACGAAGACCACCCGCCACATGGCGAACCGTACTATCATAGCGCCGATAACGGGAGCGACAATGGGAGCAATGACCGTCATGCTCTGAACGACGGCCAGTGCCTTTGCGCGGCGCTCGGCTTCAAACGAGTCCTTTATTATGGCTACGGACATGGACGACATTCCGCCGCCGCCCAGCCCCTGAAGCGCGCGCATTATTATAAGAAAATAAGCGTTCGTCGCAAAAGCGCACATAAGGCTGCTTAAAGCATATATCGTGAGAGCCGTAAGAAGTATCTTCTTTCGTCCGTGCCTGTCGCTCAGCGGCCCGAAAAAGAGCATTCCGACAGCCATGAAAAGAAAGAATACAACGAGCGTAAAATTAACGATTGTCGCGGAGGTATTGAACTGATGCGCCATATTGGGCAGCGACGGCATATACATATCCGTTGAAAGCGGCCCCGTCATGCCAAGGAGCGTTACAAGAAAAATAAGCCCTCCGGTCTTTAAATATTTTTGCCTGCCTTCCATATTGTTCTCCAATGAAATTATTTTATCTTAACTATTTAATCAAATCATACTTTTCATATTTTGTCAAACAAAAAGTACCGCGCTTGCGCGGTACTTTTATCGAAGTCCTCTATTTTTCCTTAGGCTTGTCAAACTCCTTTGCCACTTCTTTTAAAAGCTCTCTTATTTCAAGATGCTGCGGGCATACGGCCTCGCATTTGCCGCATTTTATGCAGTCCGACGCCTTTTTTCCCTTTGACGTATGAATGCCGTGGTAATAGTATTCGGAGTTCCAGTCGCCGAAGGTCTTTTTTGCGTTGAGACATGCGAACATATTCGGTATGGACAGCCCTTTTGGACACTCCGCCATGCAGTAGCGGCAGTCGGTGCAGGGTATCATGTCCTGCGCCCTGAATATATCGCAGACCTTTGATACGGCCTCGCGCTCCCGCTCGTCGAGGGGCTTGAAGTCCTTCATATATGATATGTTGTCGTTCATCATATCCATGTTGCCCATGCCGGAAAGCACGGTCATGATGCCCTCAAAGCCCGCCGCAAATCTGATGGCGTAGCTTGCATAGCTGCCGCCGCCCAGGTCGTCGAAGATTTTCTTCGCCTCATCGGGCAGGCGCACAAGGTTTCCTCCCTTGACGGGCTCCATGACTATAACGGGCTTATTGAACCTGCGGCACACCTCGTATACCTTTCTCGACTGAACGGAGGCGTCCTCGAAGTCAATATAGTTGAACTGTATCTGAACCACCTCTATCTCGGGGTGCTCGGTGAGTATCTGTTCGAGAACCTCGGCCTTGTCATGGAAGGATATGCCGAAGTGCTTTATCTTTCCCTCCTTAAGAAATTCCATCGCCGTTTCATAAGCGCCGCACTTCTGGTACTTTTTATAAATTTTTGCGTCCTGGGCGTGCATGAGATAAAAATCAAGATAGTCTACGCCAAGAATTTCAAGCTGACGCTCGAACAGAGGGCGTATCTCCTCGTTCGTCTTGAAATGGTGGGTGGACAGTTTGTCCGTAAGTATATATGCGTCCCTGGGGTAGCGCGATGTAAGGCATTCTCTGAGCGCTACTTCGCTTTCGCCGTCCAGGTAGCCGTGGGCCGTGTCGAAATAATTGAAGCCGTTTTCCAAAAAGGCGTCAACCATCTTGGAAAACTCGCCGTAGTCCACCTTTTTGCCGTCCATCTTCATGCGCATGCATCCGAAGCCCAGCTTCTTCTTTATACCGAACATTTACTACACCCCTTCTTAAAAATAAACTTTATTCTTCCCTGCCGCGTGTGCTTGACACAAAATGCCAAGGGATATATAATATTTTTATAAAACAATTATACATTCAAAGTCAATACTTTTTCAATATGACGGGAGGATAATAAAATGGCTTGCTTTATTGTACCGGCAGCAGAAGCTGTTATCACCACCATCGCGGCGCACGCAGTGAAGAACAAGGAACTGAAAGCTCAAAACGGCGCGTCACATGAGAAAGCCGTTTCAAAAATACCCTTCTCAAGAAAGCTGGGATGGCTTTCAAAGATGCTCTGGGGCGGAAGCGCGCTTCTTGCGTTCGAGCATATATGGCATGGCGAGGTGACCGCGTGGTTCCCCTTCCTTACCGCCGCGTCCGACCCGCAGTCGGCTATGGAAATGTTTAAGGAAATGGCAACCGCAGGTGTGCTTATGGCCGCTTTCGTTACCGCGGCATGGCTCGGTATGGTCGCAATTTCCTCTGCCATAGAAAAGAGAGCGGCCGCTGACGATACGGCGAAAGGCTGAGTGATCGTATGACCTTGCTTATTACTGTTTTTGCCGCTGTTATTTCGACGGCAATATGGTATAAGAACGCGCCCGAGGACAAAATGAAGGTAAATATCCTCTGCTTTATTTATTGGGGCGCGTCCATAATGTGGCTTGTTGACGCTTTGTTTGAATATGCCTCCCTGCGCGCGGAAATATTCACTCCTGCGCCGGAGGAAATGTTAAACGATCTGTTTTTGGGTCTTTGTGTTACGGCTCTCGGTCTTGTTATCTGGATCGCGGCGCTTCTCATTAAGGATCCGAGAGGCGTTTTAAGAGCCGCTCTTATGAAAAACAAGGATTGATGAAAAAAGCGGGTCCGCGCTCACGCGGAGCCGCTTTCTTTTAAAGCTTATACTCTTTGGAGGAAAAAATGAAAAGCGACATAAAGAACATTCTGGAGGCCGTTAAGGCGGGAGATATATCCGTCGATGAAGCGCTCCTCCGGATTAAAACAGAGCCTTATGAGGATATAGGCTTTGCCAAGGTCGACCTTCACAGAAAGGTGCGCCAGGGCGCGTCAGAGGTGATATACGGCGCGGGCAAAACGGCCGGGCAGATGATCGGCATAATCGATACGATGAAGAAAAACGGCCAGCCCCGCATAATCATAACGCGCCTGTCGAAGGAGAATGCCGGCACCATAGGGAAAGTCCATGAGCTTGACTACCGTGAGAATGCCCGCGTGGGGCTTATAGGCGGACTGCCCGTCCCCGATGGCATCGGCACGGTGGT
>JAFOLN010000213.1 GCA_017419325.1 Clostridia bacterium | reverse complement strand
TTCGTTAAGCGCTACGCCCAGGCTGTGGCAAACGCAGCCGACCTTTTATGCGAGGGCTCGGGCATAGACGAGAACACCGTAAGGGATTTTGCGAAAAAGGCATTCGAGGAAAAGGGCATACGCCCCTCACTTGAGACGTCGGAGGAATATGTAAAGCTGGAGCATGAGTACCTCATGACCTTCTTAAAGGACGAGGCGCTCACCTCGAAGATACAGTCATACGCGCACGAGCGCGCCGTAAAGGAGACCGACCGCGCCACCTATCAGGCGATGGAGGCGCTTATCCACAACCTTAATACGATGCACTCCCGCGCAGGCGCGCAGACGCCGTTCTCGTCCATAAACTACGGCATGGACACCTCGCCCGAGGGACGCATGGTCATAAAGAACGTGCTACTTGCGCAGGAGGCGGGTCTCGGCTTCGGAGAGACGCCCATATTCCCGATACACATCTTCCGCGTTAAGGAAGGCGTAAACTACAACCCGGGCGAGCCGAACTACGATCTGTTCAAGCTTGCCTGCAGAGTAAGCGCAAAGCGGCTCTTCCCGAACTTCTCCTTCATCGACGCGCCCTTCAACAAGCAGTACTACAAGGAGGGACACCCCGAGACGGAGATATCCTACATGGGCTGCCGCACCCGCGTTATGGGCAACATATACGACCCGGAGCGCGAGATATCCTTCGGACGCGGAAACTTAAGCTTCACCTCGATAAACCTTCCGCGCATAGCGATACGCGCAAACAAGAATATAGACTTCTTCTTTGAAGAGCTTGAAAGAAAGATGGATCTCGTGTCCCAGCAGCTTCTTGACCGCTTTGAGATACAGTCGAAGAAGCGCGTCCGCAACTTCCCGTTCCTCATGGGACAGGGCATATGGATTGACTCCGACAAGCTGGGAAGAAAGGACTACGTGGGCGAGATATTGAAGCACGGCACCCTGTCCATAGGCTTCATAGGCCTTGCGGAGACGCTTGTGGCCCTTACGGGCAAGCATCACGGCGAGTCTTTGGAGAGCCGCAACCTCGGCCTTGAAATAGTAGGCTTCATGCGCCACTACCTTGACGAGAAGAGCAAAAAGATGGGTCTTAACTTCACCCTTCTCGCAACGCCCGCCGAGGGCCTGTCGGGACGCTTCGTTCGCATAGACAAGAAGAAATTCGGCGTAATCCCGGGCGTTACCGACCGCGAGTATTACACCAACAGCTTCCACGTGCCCGTATACTACAACATCGGCGCGTTCGAAAAGATTCAGATAGAAGCGCCCTATCACGCGCTTACGAACGCCGGCCACATAACGTATGTTGAGCTGGACGGCGACACCGCGTCCAACATAGAGGCCTTCGAGAGCATAGTTCGCGCAATGCACGACGCGGGCGTGGGCTACGGCTCCATAAACCACCCCGTTGACCGCGACCCCGTATGCGGCTACACGGGCGTTATAGGCGACGAGTGCCCCGGCTGCGGCCGTCATGAGAACGACGTACTGCCCGAGTTCGAGCGCATACGCCGCATAACGGGCTACCTTGTGGGCACGCTTGAACGCTTCAACGACGCGAAGGCCGCGGAGGAGCGCGACAGAGTAAAGCATGATCCGGGTGTAAAGAATGGACAGTAACGTTGAAATGATCCGCATAGCGGGTATCGTAGGCGATTCGATAACCGATGGGCCGGGGCTCAGAGTGGCCGTCTTTGTGCAGGGGTGTCCCCATCACTGCGAAGGCTGCCACAACCCGACTACCCATGACTTTTCGGGCGGCACGCCTATGAGCGTTGACGAAATATACAATATCATAAAGAAAAATCCCATAATCAAAGGCGTAACTTTTTCAGGCGGCGAACCCTTTTGTCAGGCTTCGCCGCTTGCCTCTCTTGCGGCGCGTTTAAAGCGCGACGGCCTTGAACTTGCGGTGTACAGCGGCTATACCTTTGAGGAGCTTATAAAGCTTTCAGAGAGCGACGCGGGCGTTATGGAGCTTTTAAAGCTCTGCGACACGCTTATAGACGGCAGGTTCGTGCTTTCGCAGAGGAGCCTTTCCATTCGCTTCAGAGGCTCGAAGAACCAGCGCATTATAGATGTAAAAAAGAGCCTTGAAGCGGGACAGGCCGTGCCCGACACGACGGAGCGCTGGAACGGATAAGGAGGAAAAACGGTGAGAAAGACTTTTATATCCATGCTTTTGGCGGCCGCGCTCGTTTTATGCATGCTTTCCGGCTGTGCGGGCGGCGGCGACAAGCCCGATGAAACGGCGCAGACCGAGGAAGCAAAGACCATGACGGCGCAGGACTTCTTCTGGCTTGCCGCAGAGAACCGATTCGACTGTGTGCCGCTCTTCGATGAGGGCAGCGCGCCGAAAACGTCGGACGAGTACCTCATGTACGCCTTTATCATGAACGAAGAGCCGCTCAAGTCCAACATGGACGGCTACGTTGTGATGCCCGCGTCCCTTGTGGACGAAACGGCGGAAAAATACTTCGGCGTTACATCCCTCGCCCACGCAAGCGACGAGGGCATGTGGGTCTACGACGGCGCGGCGGGCGAATATACCGCAACGGGCTGGGGCTACGCAAACGAGCCTTCATATATAATGGAGGACTGCACCGCGGAGGAGACGGAAGCGGGTACGGTGTACACCGTATCGTGCAGGACGCTTGCGGCGGAGGAGTTCGACGGCATGGAGCTGTCGCCCTACTTTATCATTGACTTTACCGAGAATGATTACGACAGCGGGGGACTGAGGGCGCTCAACGCCCTGATAAAAGACAGCGGCCTTTATAAAGAGGGCATGACCTACGGCGAGGCGCTGACCGCGCTCATGGACGCGGGACGCACGGGCGAGATACCTGTATCCTCGCGGCTCATTACATATAAATTCCGCATGGAGGACGGACATCCCGTATTCCTTGCCCACGGCGAGGACGGCGGCGAGGAGATGACCGCCGAGCGGTTCTTTGAGATGGCGATAGACGAACGCTTCGACTATGTGCCCTATTTCGACGAGGGCAGCGCGCCGACGCGGGCGGGGGACTACCTCATGTATACGTTCATCTTGAACGAAAAGCCGCTTAAGGAGCGGGCAGAGGACTATGTTAAAATGCCCGCCGCGCTTGTTGACGAAACGGCGGAGCGATACTTCGGCGTGACGGGTCTTTCCCATGAAAGCTTTGAGGGGCTGTGGGATTACGACGCCGCAACGGATGAATATACCGCTACGGGCTGGGGCTACGCGAACGAGCGCATATATGTGATGCAGTCACTTGATACGGAGCAGCGCGGAGGGAGGACGATATACACCGTGCTTGCCGCGCCCGCCGATATTGAGGAGTTCGACGTTATGATGACGCCCGACATGACGCTGGACGAGGCCGATTATGAGGACGACGCGTACCCGTCCGAGGAGCTTTCCTCGCTCAATACGCTTATATATGAAAACGGCGTATACAGACAGGGCGTGACGTACCGCGAGGCCGTGGCCGAGCTAATAAGACAGGGGCGCGGCGGGGACATACCGCTGGCCTACGAACAGGACAGGTTCGTATTCTATATGGAGGACGGCCACCCCGTATTTCTGGGACATTACACCGCTTACGGAGACTGAAGCGAAGCGCACATAAAAAAGGGACTCTTTCGAGTCCCTTTTTTCTTTTGTCTCATTTAATTTGTCCATGCCGCGCACAGCGGGGCGAAGGTCGTGCCGTCAAGGAGCATGAGCTTATAGCTGCATCCCGCCTGTTTTGTAAGGCCGGTGCTTTTTGTTTTGCTCACACAGAC
>JAFOLN010000212.1 GCA_017419325.1 Clostridia bacterium | reverse complement strand
CAAGATGACGGCGGAGAAGCTCTACGCCGCGGGCATACGCACCGTGCGCGACGTGCGCGAAAAGAGGGAGACCGTCATAAGCCTTCTCGGTAAGCAGGGGCGGTGGATAACCGACCTTGCCTTCGGCATAGACGACAGAAAGGTGACGCCCTACCGCCCCGAGGACGCGAAGTCCATAAGCCGCGAGGTCACTTTTCAGGAGGATGTGGCGAATTTCGCGCTGCTATCGGACGTGCTCTTTATACTGTCGCTCTGCGTCATCCACAGGGCGAAGAGATACGGCCTTCACGGAAACGGCGTTACGCTCAAGATAACATACGCCGACATGAAGGGCATAACGCGCTCTAAGCTTACGCCGCACTGCGACAGCGCCGCCGTTATATACAGAGAGGCGGCGGGGCTTTTAGAGCAGGTGGAAAGGCGTCCCGTGCGCCTTATAGGCGTGGGCATATATAACATTTCCGGCGAAGCGGGACGGCAGATGACCATTGAGGATATATTGACGGAGTTTCGGGAGAGAAACGAGGAGGAAAAAAGGAGCATGCTTGATGCGCTGGGGAGCCGCTACGGCCTCGACTTTGCGGGAAATCTCGATAAGCTTTACAGAGCCGACACCCTCCACCGCACGGTGGAGTATATGAGAAAGCACGCTAAGGCTTAAAGGGCATAAAAAAGCCTGCCGCAATGAGAATTTCAGCCGTAGTTTACACATCGGAGGAGGCGTTTTTATGGCGTTTATGTCGCTTATGGTCATGTGGGCCGTATTTGGGGTGGTTTTAACAGGCCTTGTCATTTTGATTGTGGGAATCGTACTGTTAATCGTATGGAAGGTAAAAGAGCGAAAGGCACGGCCGGTAAAGAAGCGGCATAAAATACTGGCCGTGGTGCTTATAATCTGGGGAGCCGTGCAGTTCGCGGTGCCTGTGGGTCTCTTTCTGGGATATGACGCCCATGAAAAAGCAGTACACGCCGCAGAGCTTTCCGAAGTTGACGAAAGAATAAACGTGGAAGACGACTGGGACAGAAGCGACGGCATAACGGTCGGAGGCGTTGATTTCGTGCCCGCGGATTACCTCACGGCCCCGGAGTACGGCGGCGAAAAGACGGCTGCGCTCGTATATCCCGACGGCGACGCAGATTATCTTTATACAGTGGAAAATGAAAAGAATTACGATATGCTGCACCTTTACAGGTATGTTTTCGTGCCGAGGGAGCAGGCGGACGAAATACGCGGTTATTACACGGACGAAGCGCCGCTTTTCGTTACAGTCTCGTTTTCCGATGAACAGGACGAATGGCACGAGTACAAGGCGGATTTTGATATAAATATGCTGAAGCGACTTAGCGCTCTTTATGATTCCGGTTTTATAAGCTACAAAACGGACGACGTAAGGCAGACCTTCTACATAGCGGGAGAAACGTCGGACGGTCTGTACAGCATATGGGCAGATATAGACATAACGGATAAAGGGCCGATACTTAGTCATATCTCGGGCGGCGGGAATGAAGAGGGCCACATGCTGCCCGATGACGCGGCCGCGTACATATCCGCCTTTACGGAAGGCATTTATAAGAATCAGACCCCGGAGGCCGGGTAAAAATGCGGCGGCAGGAGTTAAGCGGCAAAAGACGAAGCCTGCCGTAACGCGTATCATTTTAAATAAAGGAGGTATTACCCATGATGCATTTCAAATATGTCCGCATACAGGGGCAGGAACTTGCGGCAAATACCCTCCACGCCAAGGGCGTGTTCAGCATGTGCTGGCAGCTTATACAGAATGACAAAATGGAAGAGGAGGACGCGGATCTCTACCGTGAGATAGACGACTGGTTCGCAGAGAACCTGCCGTGGCCGCCCCAGTGCAGAAATCAGGAGAAGGTAATCTGCTACTTCAAGACGGAGAACTCCGACGAGATGATGAAGATGATTCGCCCCGCGCTGTGGCTTCTGGAAAAATACGACCACCCGTATTACCTTGTCTACACGAACACGCCGGGCGAAATAGTATACGAGGACAAGTACCAGGTGGCAGTGCGCGTGCCGGGACGGCTCTTTATCGAGGCGATACAGCAAAGCTGGAGCCCGGATAATTAAAGCAAAGGACGATAACGTGATATGTACATTTTTAAGGAGCCCCTTTCGGAGGGCGTTATAGAAAAGCGGCAGAGCCGCTTTACCATGCTTGTGACGGCAGAGGGGCAGGAGGGCGTTTTATGCCATTGTCCCACCACGGGCAGGATAGGAAACATTGAGCTTTCGGGCAGACCGTGCCTGCTCAGCCGAAGCGGCGACCCGAAAAGAAAGACGCGTTATACGGCGGAGGCCGTGTCGCTGTGCCGCCCCGGGGACGGCGAAAAGACCTGGATAGGCATAAATCAGAACGCCGCGAATCGCTACGTGGAGCATTACATAAAAAACGGCGGTTTTTCCGATATGCTGGGCGTCGTGACTGAACTGAGACGTGAAGTGTTTTTAGGGGAGTCAAAGCTCGACTTTCTTGCGGGGAACACATACCTTGAGGTAAAAACGCCCCTTCAGAGCATTCAGGCGGAGATTCCCGAGTGGGTAAGGACGAAGAAGACCGAGCCCTTCTCGTCAACGGGACGTATGCAGAGGCATATAACGGAGCTTTCGGAAAGCCTTAAGGCGCATGAGCGCGCCGTCATGCTCGTGTGCTTCATATACGACAATCCCGGCTTTCGCATCGTGGAGCGAAGCGAAAATTACGAGGAAGTGAAAAAGACGGTGGACGACAGCGTGGCGAAGGGCGTCGAGATATGGCAGGCGAATTTTGAGATAACGCCCGTAGGCGTAGGGCTTAAAAAATATTTTCCCATTCATGTGGAATAAAGGTGATAATTCTATGAAAACGTGCGATCTTCATACCCATTCGCATTATTCCGACGGCTCGCTTTCGCCCGCCGAGATCGTGGCATTGGCCGAGGAGTGCGGCCTTTCGGCCGTGGCGCTTACCGACCACAACACGGCGAAGGGACTTTCGGAGTTTATGGCGGCGGGGGAGAAAAGCCGCGTCATGACCGTTGCGGGGTGCGAGTTTTCAACGGAGCATGACGGCACGGAGGTTCATATCGTGGGGCTTTTTCTGCCGCCGGAATGCTGGGGCGATGTGGAGGAGTATACAAAACAGCTTCTTTTGGCGAAGAAAAAGAGCAACGTATCGCTTATAGACGCGCTTTCGGGCGCGGGGTATGATATAACATATGAGGAGGCCGCCGCGCTTACCGACGCGGACGAGTTCAACCGCGCCCACGTGGCCCGCGTGCTTCTTGCGAAGGGCTATGTTAAAAGCACGAAGGAGGCCTTCGAAAGCATCTTAAAGGAGGGCGCGGGCTTCTATACGCCGCCGCGCCGCCCGGACGCGCTGGAAACGGTGCGCTTTATAAAATCCCTGGGCGCGGCCGCCGTGATGGCGCATCCGTTTCTGAACCTTAAGGGGGACGCGCTTTCGGGATTTTTAGAGGCGGCCCGCATGGCGGGGCTTGACGCCATCGAGACACGTTACAGCGACTTTGACGAGGCCGAGACCGCCGAGACGGAGCGTCTCGCCGAAAAATTCGGCTTAAAGGAAAGCGGCGGCTCCGACTTTCACGGCGCGGCAAAGCCCGAGATACACCTCGGCACGGGACGCGGCACGCTTTGCGTACCGTTTCGGTTCTGTGAGGGGCTTGTGAGGTAATACGCACACCAACAATACGCATCGGAGGCGTACAGCTTGAATTCCGGTATAAAAACACAGACCGATTTTTCAAAGGGCCCGGTGTGGAAGAACATACTTGCGCAGGCGCTGCCGCTTACGATAGCGCAGTTCGTCCATCTTCTTTACAACGTGATGGACAGGGTATACATAGGCCACATGGAGGGCGTGGGCACGATGGCGCTCACCGGCGT